>JAYTHL010000631.1:0-7835 GCA_043732605.1 Rhizobacter sp.
CGCGAAGCTCTGAAGGCAAGGCTGCGGCTTCTCGCAACGCTTGGAAGGGTGGCCACCGGTCGAAACTGCGGGCGCTCGCTCGGGCTTTGCGCGCGCAACGAGAACAACTTACCTAGCCCGGCTTTTAGCGCCTTCTTCCTTCCTATGGCTGCTCGCTTCCAGATTACTTATCCCGTGCCAGATACCAACCGCCCGCGCTCATGCAAGCGTCAAACGCGTTGTTCCGATTTCCTGCGTTGATGTCCAGGTTGTACGACGGCGGCGGCGTATATGTGCCCGGCGTTGTCCTGCAATTTGTCTGACCGTAGAAGGTAGTGCAACTGGTTTGCGATTGGGTTGTGTACCCGGTTCCAGAGCTCACCTGTTGGAAAACCACTGGGAACGTCTGGGCCGATTGCTGGATGCAGGAATACTTATCTTGGTTGAACTCGTTTTGGCCTTTGCTCGCGTGATGCCAAGTCGAAGTCGCGCATGCGGAAAGAACGACGCACACAAGACACGATATGCACCACGCGACCTTGGTTTGCATGCTGGCCTCAACAAAATGGGACGCCGCACAATAGCCCTTCTACGCCCAAGCGGAAGAGAGTGCGAACACCACACGCTCGCTTTTCGTGACTGATTGGCCACCCGGCCCAGGTCCTGCTCACAGCGTGCATCGCGTCACCAGCAGGGTGGCGGCAGCAAGAACCTCTGTACCGGTGGCGGTACAGCGCAGGTATTACGGCCTTACTACGACCATCATGGAAGACAAGTTAGCGGCCACACGCGGCTAACGCCTTTCAATTTGTGGTGCCGGCGAGAAGAGTCGAACTCCCGACCTTCGCATTACGAATGCGCTGCTCTACCAACTGAGCTACGCCGGCGTTCGCGGCCGGCAATGTCCAACGCCGGGCGAATCGCGGATTCTAGCGGAGCCGGCTCACTGGAGCTCGAAGGCCTCGAGCCGCTTGGCCACGGCGGCGTTCTTCAAGGTCGCGTACACCGGCAGGCCGTTGCGGTAGGCGGGGTAATCCTCGCCGGCGATGAGCGGGCGCAGGTAGCGCCGACACTTTTCGGTGATCGAGAAGCCGTCCTCGCTGATGAAATCGCGCGGCATGAACTTCTCGACGTTGGCGACGTCGGCGAGGTCGGCGACGCCGATCCGGTAACGGTACGGATGGTCCGAGGTGCGCTCGATCGTCGGCATCACCGCGTTCTGGCCCTTCAGAGCCAGCTCGACGGCGCGCTTGCCGAGCTCGTAGGCCTGGCGCACGTCGGTCTTCGACGCGATGTGGCGAGCGGCGCGCTGCAGGTAGTCGGCGACGGCCCAGTGGAACTTGTGGCCGAGGGCGGCCTTGACCATGTTGGCGACCACCGGCGCCGCGCCGCCGAGCTGGGCGTGGCCGAAGGCGTCGCGGCTGCCCTGCTCGGCGAGGAAGCTGCCGTCGGCGTGGTGCGCGCCTTCAGAGACGACGACGGTGCAGTAGCCGTGCTCCTTCACCAGTGCATCGACGCGGGCGATGAATCTCTTCTCGTCGAACACGATCTCCGGGAACAGGATCACGACCGGGATGCCATGTTCCTCGATCAGGCCGCCGGCCGCCGCGATCCAGCCCGCGTGCCGGCCCATCACCTCGAGCACGAACACCTTGGTCGATGTCCGCGCCATCGAGCGCACGTCGAGCGAGGCTTCGAGCGCCGACACGGCGACGTACTTCGCGACCGAGCCGAAGCCTGGGCAGCAGTCGGTGATCGGCAGGTCGTTGTCGACCGTCTTCGGCACGTGGATCGCCTGCAGCGGATAGCCGAGCGACTGCGAGAGCTGGCTCACCTTGAAGCAGGTGTCGGCCGAGTCGCCGCCGCCGTTGTAGAAGAACCAGGCGATGTCGTGCGCCTTGAAGACCTCGATCAGCCGCTCGTACTCGCGCCGGTTCTTCTCGAGCGACTTCAGCTTGTAGCGGCACGAGCCGAACGCACCCGCCGGCGTCGTGCGCAGCGCCTTGATTGCCGATGCCGATTCCTTGCCGGTGTCGATCAGGTCTTCGGTGAGCGCGCCGATGATGCCGTTCCTGCCGGCGTAGACGTTGCCGATCACGTCGCGGTGCGCGCGCGCCGTCTCGATCAGGCCGCATGCCGACGCGTTGATGACGGCTGTGACGCCGCCCGACTGCGCGTAGAACGCGTTCTTCTTCCCCGGGGCCTTGGACATCGTCGATCTCCTCAGGCAGCGGCCAGGGCGCGCGAGACGATCTCGCCCAGGTCGCTCGACAGCTTGGGTGCCGCGGCGACGCGCGCGATCGCCGCGCGCGCCTCGCTCCGGTACGGCTCGGCGAGCTGGGTCCAGCGGTCGAGCGCGCGGCCGAGCTTGGAGGCGAGCTGCGGATTGATCGCGTCGATCTCGATGACGCGGTCGGCCCAGAACGCATAGCCGGCGCCGTCGGTGCGATGGAAGCCCGCGGGGTTGCCGAGGCAGAACGCGCCGATCAGGCTGCGCGCACGGTTCGGATTCGCGATGGCGAACTCAGGATGGCGCAGCAGCGCCTTCACCCGGGCGAAGACGCGGCCGTCGTGTTCGGGGGCGGTCGCCTGCATCGCGAACCACTTGTCGACGACGAGCGCGTCGCCGGCGAAGAGGGCGAGAAAGCGCTCGAGCGCGGCATCTGCGAGCGGCGAGACGGCAACGAGCAGGGCGCCGAGCGCGCCCTGGCGGTCGGTCATGTTCGAAGCGTCCTTGAAGCGCTGATAGGCGCGGCCCGGCCAGACCGCGTCGCCCTTCTCGACGGCGTCGAGGCAGAGCATCGCCAGGCTCAGGTTGGCCAGGCTGCGCCGCCCCGACGAATCCGCATCGGGCACGTAGCCGCCCGTGACCTGGTGTGCCTCGAAAGCCCATTGCCAGTCGTCGCGCAGCGCGTGCGCGAGGCCGCGCTTCATCGCTTCGCGCGCCGCGTGGACGCGCTGCGGATCGACCTGCTCGAGCTGCTCGGCGATGTAGCCCTCGCTCGGCGGCGTCAGGACGAGCTCCTTGAACGCCGGGTCGAGGCCGGGATGGCGCAACACCTCGCGCATCGCGGCGACGAAGTCGTCGTCGAGCGGCGCTGCGGCCGCGTCGCCGCCGCGCACGGTCGCGAGCAACCGGTTCATCGCCAGCCGCTGGCCGGCCTCCCAGCGGTTGAACGGATCGCTGTCGTGGCGCAGCAGCACGAGCAGGTCGGCGTCGGCCAAGCCGTCGACGAGCGTCACCGGTGCCGAGAAGCCGCGCAGGAGCGAGAGCACCGGCGGCTGGTCGACGTCGACGAAGGTGAAGAACGAGCGCGCCTCGTCGAGCACGAGGACGCGCGACGGCGATGCCGCGCTCTCGGGCTCGTCCTCGAGCCGGAGCGCGATCGCCTGGCCGTCGCGGCCGACGAGGCCGATCGCGAGCGGGATCACGAACGGCACGCGCGTCGCGCCCTTCGCGTTCGTCGCCGCCTGCTCGAGGCCGAGCGTGTAGGTGCGCGACGGTGCGTCGTAGCGGCCGCGCGCCGTCACCTTGGGTGTCCCCGACTGCGAGTACCAGCGCTTGAACTGCGGCAGGCGCGTCGCGAGGTCGCTGCCTGGGTTGGCGTCGGCGATCGACTGGGCGAAGTCGTCGCAGGTCACGGCCTGGCCGTCGAAGCGCTCGAAGTAGAGCGTCATGCCGCGGCCGAAGCCGGCGCGGCCAACCAGCGTCTGCATCATGCGCACGACCTCGGCGCCCTTGTCGTAGACCGTCGCGGTGTAGAAGTTGTTGATCTCGACGTAGCTGTCGGGCCGCACCGGATGCGCCATCGGGCCTGCGTCTTCGGGGAACTGGACCTGGCGCAGCACGCGCACGTCGCTGATTCGCTTGACCGCGCGCGCGGTCGCGCTCGCGACCATGTCCATGCTGAATTCCTGGTCGCGAAAGACCGTGAGGCCTTCCTTCAGGCTCAGCTGGAACCAGTCGCGGCAGGTGACGCGGTTGCCGGTCCAGTTGTGGAAGTACTCGTGGCCGACGACCGACTCGATCGCCTCGAAGTCGGCATCGGTCGCCGTCGCCGCGTTCGCCAGGACGTACTTGGTGTTGAAGATGTTGAGGCCCTTGTTCTCCATCGCCCCCATGTTGAAGTCGCCGACCGCGACGATCATGAAGCGCTCGAGGTCGAGCGGCAGGCCGAAGCGCGCTTCGTCCCACACGACCGAGGCGACCAGCGAGTTCATCGCGTGCTCGGTCTTGTCGAGGTCGCCGCGGCGCACGAAGACCTGGAGCAGGTGGTCCTTGCCGGAGCGCGAGCGGATGTTCTGCTCGCGCGCGACCAGGTCGGCGGCGACGAGCGCGAACAGATACGAGGGCTTGGGGAACGGGTCGTGCCACTTCGCGAAGTGGCGGCCCGAGCCCGGTTCACCGAGATCGCCTTGCTCGACCAGGTTGCCGTTCGAGAGCAGCACCGGGTAGGCCGACTTGTTCGCGCGCAGCAGCACCGTGTACTCGGCCATCACGTCGGGACGGTCGAGGAAATACGTGATGCGCCGGAAGCCCTCGGCCTCGCACTGCGTGAAGAAGCCGCCACCCGACGTGTACAGACCCGAGAGGCGCGTGTTCTTCTCGGGCGCGCAGGTGCTGCGGATCTCGAGCGTGAAGTCGCCTTCGGGGAGGTGATCGATGACCAGGAAGCCGTCTTCATGGCGAAACGACACCGACTCGCCGTTGGCGAGGCACCGTGTCAGCGCGATGTCCTCGCCGTGCAGCTTCAGCGGGCCGGCCGGCACGTCGGCGTTGCGCTCGATCTGCATCCGGTTGATGACGAGGGTCTTCGCTGGATCGAGGTCGAACGTCAGGTCGGCCTTCCTGATCCAGAACGGCGGCGGCGCATAGTCTTCGCGACGAATGAGCGGGGCGGTGCCTTCGCGCATGGTGGAGTCCCTTCTTTTCTGTTTCTGTCGTGCGACGTTCGCGTCAGACGCCCTGCTTCAGGCTCGCCTCGATGAACGGGTCGAGCTCGCCGTCGAGCACCTTCTGGGTGTTGCTGATCTCGAGGTTGGTGCGCAGGTCCTTGATCCGGCTCTGGTCGAGCACGTAGCTTCGGATCTGGTGGCCCCAGCCGACGTCGGTCTTGGTGTCCTCGAGCTTCTGCTGCGCCGCCATGCGGATGCGCAGCTCGTGCTCGTACAGGCGCGAGCGCAGCATCTGCCAGGCCTCGTCGCGGTTGCGATGCTGCGAGCGGTCGTTCTGGCACTGCACGACGATGTTGGTCGGGATGTGCGTCAGCCGCACCGCCGAGTCGGTCTTGTTGATGTGCTGGCCGCCCGCGCCCGAGGCGCGGAAAGTGTCGGTGCGCACGTCGGCCGGGTTGATCTCGATCTCGATCGAGTCGTCGACCTCCGGGTAGACGAAGAGGCTCGCGAAGCTCGTGTGCCGGCCGCCGGCCGAATCGAAAGGGCTCTTGCGCACCAGCCGATGCACGCCGGTCTCGGTGCGCAGGAGGCCGAACGCGTACTCGCCCTCGACCTTGATCGTCGCGCTGCGGATGCCGGCGACGTCGCCCGCGGTCTCTTCCATGACCTCGGTCTTGAAGCCCTTCTTCTCGCAGTACTTGAGGTACTGGCGCAGCAGCATCGCGGCCCAGTCGCACGCTTCGGTGCCGCCGGCGCCGGCCTGGATGTCGATGAAGCAGTTGCTCGGGTCGAGCGGGTTGTTGAACATCCGCCGGAACTCGAGCTCGGCGATCGAGGTCTCGAGCTTGGCGGCCTCGCTCTCGATCGCGACAAGGCCGTCGAAGTCGGACTCCTCCTTCGACATCTCGTAGAGCTCGGTGTTGTCGGCGAGGTTGGTAGTCAGGTGGTCGATCGTCTCGACCACGCCTTCCAGCGTCCTCTTCTCGCGCCCGAGCTCCTGCGCGCGCTTCGGCTCGTCCCAGACCTTGGGGTTCTCGAGCGCGGCGTTGACCTCGTTCAGCCGCAGTGCTTTGCGGTCGTAGTCAAAGATACCCCCGGAGATCGAGCGTCCGCTTGGACAGATCGGCAAGCCGGTTGCCGATGGCATTGATGTGTTCGACGTCCATGGAGATCACTCGTTTCGGGCGGTGGCGCCGGCCGCGGTCGCGGTCCCAGATCAGGGACGCGGCGTCGGGCCCGGCGAAGGGCGCGATTCTGACAGGAACGACTCGACCAGCCGGGCGACGTCCTCGGGGCGGTCGTGGTGGAGCATGTGGCCGGCCGGTCCGACGATGTGGCGCTCGACATCGGCGACGACCGAGAGACGCTCGTGGAATTCGGGCTTGGTGTAGCGGTCGCCCCACCAGAAGCTGACGTCGGTGCGGTCGCCCTCGATCCAGAGCACGGGTGCCGTGATTCGCCGGTAGCACTCGATCCACTCGTCGGCCTGGGCCAGGAGCGGGCTCATGCGCTTGTGGTCCGGATCGGCGAGGAGCGTGCGTTCCTCGCCGTTGCCGGTCGGCCCGGACCAATGCTGCGCCAGCCACGCGGCGCGATCGGGCCGCAGCAGCGGATTGGTCTTCGTCAGGCGCGCGGCGACGGCGTCGAGGTCGGCGTACGGGCGCAGCTCCTTCGCCGTCTTCAGCTCGTCGAGCCACTTGGACATCCGGCCGGGCGCGTGCGACGGCTTCGAGCGCGGCATGCCGAACCCTTCGAGGTTGACGAGGCGGCGCACCTGCGCCGGCCGCACGCCCGAGTACAGCATCGCGACGTTGCCGCCCATGCTGTGGCCGAGCAGGTCGACCGGACCGCGATCGACACCGAACAGGGCGTCGAGGACGAGCTCGAGGTCGCCGAGGTACTCGGTGAAGTAGTAGGTGTCGACCGCGGGCGTGTCGCTCGCGCCGAAGCCGCGCCAGTCGAGGGCGACGACGTGGCGCTCCTCGGCGAGCGCGTCGACGACGAACTGGAACGAGGCGGCGACGTCCATCCAGCCGTGCAGCATGACGAGCGACGGGCGGTCGTCGCGCGCCAGGCTCGCGTCGCCCCATTCGAGGAGATGCTGGAGCAGGCCGCGTGCCTCGACGAAGCGGCTCTGCGGCGGGCGCCGGGGCGCGTAGGGTGGGGTCGACATGGAGCGCAGACTGTACGGCCCGGCGTGCGCGCCGTCTGTCGACCGCGCGACGCGCCCCGGCCCGGTGCCAGAATCCGACGCCATGCCGACCGACGCCACCGATCCCGCCTTCACGCTGCGCTCCGCCGAGCCGCGCGACGTCGATGCCATCGTCGGCCTGATCCGCGGCCTGGCCGAGTTCGAGAAGCTCTCGCATCTGTGCCACGCGATGCCAGAGACGCTCGCACCGCATCTCTTCGGGCCGCGTCCGGTGGTCGAGTCGGTGGTCGCGGAGAGCGACGGCCGGGTCGTCGCCTTCGCCCTCTTCTTCACCAACTTCTCGACCTTCCTCGCCTTGCCGGGGCTCTATCTCGAAGACCTCTATGTCGAGCCCGAGCAGCGCGGGCGCGGCATCGGCAAAGCCCTGCTCGAGCACCTCGCGCGGCTCGCCGCGACGCGCGGCTACGGCCGCTTCGAGTGGAGCGTGCTCGACTGGAATGCCGACGCGATCCGCTTCTACCAGCGCATGGGCGCGACGGTGATGCCCGACTGGCGCATCTGCCGCATCGCCGGCGCGACGCTCGCGGCGTTCGCGGGACCGCAGCCGGGCCGATGACCCGGTCGCGTCGTCAGCGTCGGGTCGCGCCGAGCGCGGCGGCGATCACGACCGCCGACGCCGCGATCCAGCCGACCACGACCGGCAGCAATGCGCCACCCGGCGCGTACATCCTCGCGTCGACGACGTGGAGCGAGACGCCTTCGACCGCCATCGACGTGGCGACGGCGAAGCTGGCGGCCACCGCGATCC
>JAYTHL010000632.1:0-2291 GCA_043732605.1 Rhizobacter sp.
CGCTGACGCAGCGTCGGCTGTAGGTCATGCGGCGCCGTGCCGCGCGTGCGCCCCAGCGAACGCCGCGGATCGGGCTCTGCCCGGCCGCTGGAGTTGCCAGGGGCAGCGGCGAAGCCGCTTCGGGGGTGGTCAACGAGTCCCGAACATCATTCTTCGCGCCAGGGCGTTTTTCAGTGGTGGCAGGCGGTCGAGCATGGCCATGCCCACGCCACGCAGGGTGGCAATGCCAGGCGTTTGCCAGGTGAAGCTGCGGGCCAGGAAATCGGTGGCGGCGATCATCGCCCAGCGGTCGGGCGCGCGTTGCCATTCGAGCTTGCGCAGGACGGCGTCGACGTCGCGGCTCGCCGCCAGCGCGCGCACGAGCTCGAAGGCGTCGCGCATGCCGAGGTTGAGACCCTGGCCCGCGACCGGATGCAGCGTCTGCGCCGCGTTGCCGATGCGCACCGTGCGTCCTTCGGCGAGCGTGCGCTCGGCGCTCAGGCCGAGCGCGAACTCCTTCAGCGGCGCGAGCGAGGCGATGCGCGGCGTGCGCGGATGGAAGATCGTGTTGAGCACGGTGACGCGCTGCGCCGCGTCGAGCCCGCGCACAGGGTCGTCGGCGCTGTCGACGCACCACACGAGCGCGGCCGTGCCGTCGCGCCGCGGCAGCAGCGCGGCCGGACCGTGGCGCGTGAAGCGCTCGTAGGCGACGCCGTTCGTGCGCGTCGACGACGAGGACTCGAAGGTCGCGGTGCCGACCCACGCGGTCTGCTTGTAGTCGTGGCGAAGCGGCGCGCGCCGGTCGCCGGCGACGAGATCGGTCATCGCCGTCGGCGAGAACACGCCGCCCTCGGCGACGACGGCGAGATCGAAGCGCTCGGCAATGCCGGCATCAACCTCGACGCCCGCCGGCCCGTCGATGTTCTTCAGCGCCGTCACGGGAGTCCCGAAGCGACTGCGCAATCGCTTCGGCTCGTGCGCCTCCGCCGCGAGCCACACCTCCTGCAGCGGGGCAACGATCGCGCCGTAGCCCATCACCGCGCCGAGCATCGGCACGGCTTCGTCGATGGCGCGGATCGTGAGCTGCGGTTCACCGAAGCGCGACGCGAACGCCGCCAGCAGCGACGGCGACTGCTGCGAGACGTGGACCTCGGCGATCGGTTGCGCGTTCTCGGGCCGCCACGCGTCGAGGCGCTGCAGCAATTGCACACTGCCGAGCGAGAGCGCGAGCGTGCGCGGATCGCCGGAGACGTCCTTGTCGGCCGGGCGCGCGTCGAAGAGCGTGACCTCGGCGTCGGCGAGCGCGTGCGCCGCGTGCAGCGCCAGCGCCAGGCCGACTGGCCCGGCGCCGATCACGGCGATCTTCAGAGGCGTTGATTCGTTCATGCTGTCACACCCGTCGCGGGGCTTGAATTCCAGGGGGCCGCCTTATTATTCGCCGCACCCGGATGTCCGGGGCACTTGTGGGAGCCGTTGCCATGGCGCTGATGGATTTCATCAAGAAACAGTTCATCGACATCATCGAGTGGACGGAGGACAGCGACGGCACGCTGGCCTGGCGCTACCCGATGGAGGACCGCGAGATCCAGAACGGCGGCTCGCTCACGGTGCGAGAGTCGCAGGTCGCGATGTTCGTCAACGAAGGCAAGGTCGCCGACGTGTTCGGCCCCGGCCGCTACACGCTGACGACGGCGACGCTGCCGATCCTCACGTACCTCAAGAACTGGGACAAGCTCTTCGAGAGCCCGTTCAAGAGCGACGTCTACTTCTTCAGCACGCGTCAGCAGGTCGACCAGCGCTGGGGCACGACCCAGCCGGTGACGATCCGCGACAAAGACTTCGGCGCCGTGCGCCTGCGCGCGTTCGGCAACTACAGCTATCGCATCGCCGACCCGAAGCTCTTCCACACCGAGATCTCGGGCACGCGCGACACATACACGGTGGCCGACCTCGATGGCCAGTTGCGCGGGTTGATGCTGCAGCACATCTCCGACGCGGTCGCGTCGAGCGGCGTCGCCTTCCTCGACCTCGCCGCGAACCAGGTCGAGTTCGCGAAGGCGCTGATGGAGGCGACGCAAGCGTCGTTCGCCGCGCTCGGCCTGAAGCTCGAGGCGGTGACGCTGCAGAACGTCTCGCTGCCCGAAGAATTGCAGAAGATCCTCGACCAGAAGATCGGCATGGGCATGGTCGGTGGCGACATGGGCAAGTTCATGCAATACCAGACCGCGCAGGCGATCCCGAAGTTCGCCGAAGGTGCAGCGAACGGCGGTGGCGGTGTCGTCGGCGACGCGATGGGGCTCGGTGCGGGCGTG
>JAYTHL010000633.1:0-7790 GCA_043732605.1 Rhizobacter sp.
GTCCGATGGATCGCGAACCCGAGCGCGAAGCGCGCGCCGCGGTGCGCGCGCCGCAGCACGCGGCCGATTCCGACGAGCGCGTCCGCGTTGTCAACGAGATGATCCTCGACGGCCACCTGCTCCGAGAAGGCGCGAAAGAACGGCGGGATGCCCATCATCACGAGCGCGGCGATGACCGTTTCGACGCCGGTCTCGACCCGCTTGCTCTTGTGGGCCGACGCGTAGATGAGGATCTTCAGCGTCATCAAAGGGTCGCCGCCGATCATCTCGCCGATGCTGTTCGCGTCGGTCGCGTCCTCGTTGGCATGTAGCGCTTCGATCGCCTCGACTGTTTCACGCAGGACGGGAATCTCCGCGGCGCGGAAGTGGCGTACCCATGCCGAGGGATCGGCGAACGGGCGGACGATTTCCCCGGGCGCAGGCATCGAGCTCGTCATCGGACCTCCGAACGCTGGGCTGCACTGACGATATCGGCAGGCGCGCGCCTGTGTTGAGCCGCGCGTGGGGTCGCGGACCGGAACGTCGTCACAGTCTCAGCACCCAGCCGACGTCGGCCGATACGCGGCCTTCCAGCAACGCGGCGTACGCCGCCTCGACGGCGACATGCCCGCCGCCCTCCAGGACGCGAAGCCAGGGACGGTCCGGATCTACGACGCGGGCGACGAAACGGCTCCACGCCGCAGCGTAGCGATCGCGAAAGCCGTCGCCGCCCCAGTCGCCGATCCTCTTGCGGGCCTGCGACGGCGCGAAGAACAGCACCGGCTTCGGGCCAGGCAGACCTTTCGCGCTGCCGAGCACGTCCCAATGCGTCGCGCCGACGGAGCAGCTGTAAGCCAAGCGATCCGACCAGC
Organism: Rhizobacter sp.; assembly: GCA_043732605.1. Taxonomy (GTDB): domain Bacteria; phylum Pseudomonadota; class Gammaproteobacteria; order Burkholderiales; family Burkholderiaceae_C; genus Schlegelella_A. Next base: position 852 of record JAYTHL010000633.1, read on the forward strand.
GCGCATGCACGGCCGCACGCAGCGGCACGTCGCCGCTCATGTCGACGTAGACGACGGGCTCGTCGACCCGCACGGTGCCGAGGTCGTCGTACGCGACGACCTGGTCGTAGCAGCCCAGGCCGCGCGTGAACTCGACGTTCTTCGCCGAGGTCAGTCCGACGACGCCCGGCTCTCCGGGCCGTCCGCGTCGCTCGGCGAGGCAGAAGGCGAGTCCGTACGCGGTCTTGCTCGACGCGCTCGAGATGACGATCGTGCGCGCGCCGAAGTAACCGTTGTCGGCGAGGAAGTCGTCGATCAGGAACGACGTCGTGAAGAGTGGGCGGAGCAGCGCGATGAGCGGCTCGTCCTCGCTGCGATAGCCCGGGTCGCCGGCGCAGAACTGGTAGTGGTTGTAGATCTCCGGCAGATCGCGCCGATGCGGGGCGCCGTCGACGAACCGGTGGCGCGACACCGCGGCGGGCTCGAGCACGACCTCGTCGGCCATCGGAAAGTAGCCGTAGAGCCGCGCGCCCGTCGCTACGCCGTCGTGCCGCGACTCGCTCACCGTCGCGAAGCCCCACACCGGAATGCAACCGCTGCGTGCGTCGTCGCTCGGGAAGAAATCCCAGTAGCGCATCGATTCGCCGAAGGCCGCGTAGGTGACGTTGTTCGAGGTCAGCGCGAAGCGGTCGATGCGGACCCGCACCTGGCCCGCCGGCAACGGCGTGGCCGCGCGCTCCAGCCATCGCGCGGCACGAATGTCCTTGCGGTCGACCGTGAACGTGCTGCTCATATCATCGTCTCCGCAGCTCCATGAACGCGATGGTGACACTCTCCGGCTCGCGCCAGCTTCCGTCCCTCGGGCTCGGCACCTGGAGGATGGGCGAGTCGGCGGCACAACACAAGAGCGAGACGGCGGCCGTCCGCCTCGCCCTGGACACCGGCTGGCGTGTCATCGACACCGCTGAAATGTACGGCGATGGCCGTGCCGAAGAGATCGTCGGCGCCGCTGTCGGCGCAGCGCTCCGCGGCGGTGGCCTCGCGCGCGACGACCTCTTCGTGGTCAGCAAGGTCTACCCGCACAACGCAACCGCGCGCGGCACCGCCCAGGCGTGCGAGCGAAGCCTCGCCCGCCTCGGACTCGATCATCTGGACGCCTACTTGCTGCACTGGCGCGGCAGCGTCCCGCTCGAGGAGACCGTCGCTGCGTTCGAGGACTTGCGCGAGCGCGGCCGCATCCGCGCCTGGGGCGTCAGCAACTTCGATCTCGCCGACATGCACGAGCTCCTCGCGGTGCCCGGCGGAAAGAACTGCGTCACCAACCAGATCTACTACTCGCTCGGCGCGCGCGGGCCGCAGTTCGAGCTCGTGCCGTGGCTGCAGCGTCACGGGATCGTGACCATGGCCTATTCGCCGATCGACCAGGGCGCCCTCGCCCGCAGCGGCGCGTTGCGCAAGCTCGCGTCGCGTCTCGGCGCGACGCCGGTGCAGATCGCGCTGGCCTGGCTCACCGGGCAGGCCGACGTGATGGCGATCCCGAAGGCGGCTGGCGAAGCGCACCTGCGCGAGAACTTCGCGTCGCAATCTCTCGTGCTCACGGAGGCCGATCAGGTCGAGATCGATGCCGCCTTCCCGCCGCCGAAGCGCGCCTCCGCGCTGGCGATGCGCTGATCCGCGCGCCCGGCGCTCGTCGCCTTACTGGAACGCGACTTCGGCGAAGCTGCGCAGCTTCCTGCTGTGGAGCTGGTCGACGCCGGCCTCGCGCAGGAGCTCGATGGCGCGCACGCCGATGCGCAGATGCTGGTCGACGCGCTCGCGGTAGAAATGATTGGCCATGCCCGGCAGCTTGATCTCGCCGTGCAGCGGCTTGTCGCTGACGCAGAGCAGCGTGCCATAGGGCACGCGGAAGCGAAAGCCGTTCGCCGCGATGGTCGCGCTCTCCATGTCGAGCGCGATCGCGCGGCTCTGGCTGAAGCGGCGCTCGGGCGTGCTCAGCGCATGGCGCGACGGCAGCAGCTCCCAGTTGCGGTTGTCGGTGCTCGCAACCGTGCCAGTGCGCATGATCCGCTTCAGCTCGTAGCCCTTCAGCTGCGTCACCTCGGCGACCGCCTCTTCGAGCGCGACCTGCACCTCCGCCAGCGCCGGGATCGGCACCCAGAGCGGCAGGTCTTCGTCGAGGACGTGGTCCTCGCGCACGTAGCCATGGGCGAGAACGTAGTCGCCGAGCTGCTGCGTGTTGCGAAGCCCGGCGCAGTGGCCGAGCATCACCCAGGCGTGCGGACGCAGCACGGCGATGTGGTCGGTGATCGTCTTCGCGTTCGCCGGGCCGACGCCGATGTTGACCATCGTGATGCCGCTGCCGTCGTCGCGCGCCAGGTGGTAGGCGGGCATCTGGGGCAGCCGCGGCGGCGCTGCGCCGAGGTGGTCGCCGGGGCGCGGCGGTGTTCCGCTGCGGCGCTCGATCACGTTGCCCGGCTCGATGAAGGCGTCGTAGCGCGCGTTGCCCTGTCCGTTGGCCATCGCCTCGTGGCCCAGGCGCACGAACTCGTCGATGTAGAACTGGTAGTTGGTGAAGAGCACGAAGTTCTGGAAGTGCTCGGGGTCGGTGCCGGTGTAGTGACGCAGCCGGTGCAGCGAGTAGTCGACGCGCGGCGCGGTGAAGAGCGCGAGCGGATGCGCCTCGCCGGCGCGCGCGACGTAGGTGCCATTGGCGATGCCGTCGTCCATCGCGCCGAGGTCGGGCAGGTCGAACAGGTCGCGCATCAGGAGGCGCTTGTCGGCGTCGAGGTCGCCTTCGATGTGGTCGTGCTCGGCGAACGAGAAGTGCACCGGGATCGGCTGCTGGCTCGTGCCGACCTCGAGCGCGACGTTGTGGTTCTCGAGCAGGAGCCGGAACTGCTCTAGGAAGTAGCTGGCGAACAGCTCCGGCCGGGTGATCGTCGTCTCGTAGGTGCCCGGCCCGGCGACGAAGCCGTAGCTGAGGCGCGAATCGGCGCGCGCGACGGTGTCGGTGCGCACGCGCACGAACGGATAGCAGGCGCGCACCCGCCCGCCCGGCGCAGCGCCATTGACGAAGCTCTGCAGCGCGACGCGCAGGTGGTCGACGCTGCTGTCGTAGATCTCGCGCACGCGGGCGAGCGCGGCGGCAGCATCGTCGAAGAGCGCGGGGGCGATGAAGGGAGGAACGAGAGTCACGGAGATCCTTGGGTCCAGGGGTCCTAGCCGACCTTCGTGAAGCTCACGATGTCGAGAGGCGCAGCGAACATCGGACCTGCGACAGCGATCGCCGCAGCGACGTGCGGCGTCTTCATGTGCGCGTCGACGTCGGCCTGCGTGCGCCACTCCTCGACCGTGCGAAAGACGTTCGGCTTGTCGGGCCGCTGGAAGAGCTCGCAGGAGACGCAGCCCGCCTCGCCGCGCGTCTTGCCGGCAAGCTCGACGAGCTGGGCCCTGGCGGCGTCGGCATGCTCGGGCTTGACGACGATCGAAGCCATCACGTGGATCATCCTCGCGTCTCCTCGGTGTGCGCGTGCAAAATCGCTCGCAACGCCGATGATGCCGCACCTCGATGACGATTCCGCTTCCTGCCTGGCCCGGCCGTTGCGCCGACCGCGTCTGCGGGCTCTGACCGCCATGGGCAGGGCGCGACGTTGAAGGTCCTCGTTCTCGGCGCCGGCGTCATCGGCGTCACTGCCGCCTACGAGCTCGCCGGTGCTGGCCACGAGGTCGTCGTCGTCGATCGGCAGGCGGCGCCGGCGCTCGAGACCAGCTTCGCCAACGCCGGCGAGGTTTCCCCGGGCTACTCCGCGCCGTGGGCCGGCCCGGGCGTGCCGCTGAAGGCGATCAAGTGGCTGGCGATGCACCACCGGCCGCTCGTCATCCGTCCGCAACTCGACGCAGCGACAGTGCGCTGGATCCTGGCGATGCTGCGCAACTGCACGACAGGCCGCTACGAGATCAACAAGACGCGCATGGTGCGCCTGGCCGAGTACAGCCGCGACTGCCTGCGCGAGCTGCGCGCCGCCACCGGCATCGCGTACGACGAGCGCATGCAGGGCACGCTGCAGCTCTTTCGCACGCAGGCGCAGTTCGACGGCAGCGCCAAGGACATCGCCATCCTGCGCGAGAGCGGCGTGCCGTTCGAATCGCTCGATCGCGATGCCTGCATCCGCCACGAGCCGGCGCTCGCGCGGGTGCGCGAGAAGTTCGTCGGCGGCCTGCGCCTGCCCGGCGACGAGACCGGCGACTGCTTCAAGTTCACGCAACGACTCGCGACGCTGGCGACGGCGCGCGGCGTCGCATTCCGGTTCGGCACGACAGTGCGCGCGATCGTGCGCAGCGGCGACCGCGTCACCGGCGTGACCCTCGACGATGGCACCGCGCTGAACGCCGACGCCTGTCTCGTCGCTCTCGGCAGCTACTCGCCGCTCCTGGTCGCGCCGCTCGGCCTGCGCCTGCCGATCTATCCGGTGAAGGGCTACTCGATCACCGTGCCCGTCGCCGATGCCGGCGGAGCACCTGAATCGACCGTGATGGACGAGACCCACAAGGTCGCCGTCACGCGGCTCGGCGATCGCATCCGCGTCGGCGGCACGGCCGAGCTCGCCGGCTTTTCGCTCAAGCTGCACGAGGCGCGCCGACGCACGCTCGAGCACGTCGTCACCGATCTCTTTCCCTCCGGCGGCGACGTGTCGCGGGCCGAGTTCTGGTGCGGCCTCAGGCCGATGACGCCCGACGGCACGCCGATCGTTGGCGCGACGCCCATCCCGAACCTGTTCCTCGCCACCGGCCACGGCACGCTGGGCTGGACCATGGCCGCCGGCACCGGCCGCGTTCTCGCCGACGTGATTTCGGGTCAGCGCCCCGGCATCGATCTCGACGGATTGACGCTCGCACGCTACGCCGGCGGCGCCGGCCGGAGCTGACCTTGGCCAAGCGTCACGAAGTCCGCTCGCCGCTCGCCGGCAGCGTCGCCGCAGTGATGGTCGATGTGGGGCAGCAGGTTGCGGGCGGCGCGGTCGTCGCCATCGTCGAGTCGATGAAGATGGAGCACGAGGTGCGTGCGGACCGCGCCGGGCGTGTCGCTTCGATCGCAGCGCGGCCCGGTGAAGTCGTCTCGGAGGGCGATCTGCTCGCGACGATCGATCTCGATGGCATCGACAGCGCCGCGACCGTGCCGTCGTCCGCCGCCGAAGTCCCGGCATCGACGACGCTGCGCGCCGATCTGCGCGAGCTGCAGTCGCGCGAAGCCTTGCTTGCCGATGCAAGCCGCCCGCAGTCCGTCGCCAAGCGCCACGCGCTCGGCCTGCGCACCGCGCGCGAGAACGTCGGCGATCTGTGCGACGAGGGCAGCTTCGTCGAATACGGCGCGCTCGCCCACGCCGCCCAGCGCAGCCGGCGCGAGCTTGACGACCTGATCCGCAACACGCCGGCCGACGGCATGGTGACCGGCATCGGCAGCATCGACGGGGAGCGCTTCGGCGGCGAGCGGTCGCGCGCCATCGTCATGGCGTACGACGCGACGGTGCTCGCCGGCACGCAGGGCTTTCGCAACCACCAGAAGACCGACCGCCTCCTCGCCATCGCCTTCGATCAACGCCTCCCCGTCGTGCTGTTCGCCGAGGGCGGCGGCGGCCGGCCGGGCGATGTCGACATGCCGATCGTCGCCGGTCTGCACGTGCCGACCTTCGCCAGCTTCGCGCGGCTGAGCGGCCGCGTGCCGCTGATCGGCGTCGTCGCCGGTCGCTGCTTCGCCGGCAACGCGGCGCTCCTCGGTTGCTGCGACGTGATCATCGCGACGCAAGGCAGCTCGATCGGCATGGGCGGCCCGGCGATGGTCGAGGGCGGCGGCCTCGGCACGTTCGCGCCCGACGCGATCGGCCCGAGCGACGTGCAGACGCGATCCGGCGTCATCGACGTGCTCGTCGACGACGAAGCCGAAGGCGTCGCGGTCGCGCGCCGCTATCTCGCGTTCTTCCGGGGTCCCGTCACGGCTGAGCGCGATGCACGCGATCCGGCTGTGCTGCGCGAGCTGCTGCCGGCGCAGCGCCAGCGCGCCTACGACATCCGCGCCGTCGTCGCTGCGATCGCCGACCACGGCTCGACGCTCGAGTTGCGCGCGGGCTTCGGCGCCGGCGTCGTGACCGCGCTGGCCCGCATCGACGGCCGGCCGGTCGGACTGCTCGCCAGCAACCCGTCGCATCTCGGCGGCGCCATCGATGCCGACGCCGCCGACAAGGCCGCGCGCTTCATGCAGCTCTGCGATGCTCACGCGCTGCCGATCGTCTCGCTCATCGACACGCCGGGCTTCATGGTCGGGCCCGAGATCGAGACGCGCGGCCAGGTGCGCCACGTGAGCCGGATGTTCGTCGTCGCCGCGCAGCTGCGCGTGCCGCTGGTCGCGATCGTCCTCCGCAAGGCCTACGGCCTTGGAGCGATGGCGATGGCCGGCGGCAGCTTGCACGCGCCGGTTGCCACAGCGGCTTGGCCGAGCGGCGAGTTCGGAGCGATGGGGCTCGAAGGCGCGGTCGAGCTCGGCTACCGCAAGGAGCTGTCCGCGATCGAGGGCACCGAACGCGACCAGCTGCGCGAGCGACTCGTGGCGGCGCAGTACGAGAAGGGCAAGGCGATCAACATGGCGGCGACGCTCGAGATCGATGCGGTGATCGATCCGGCCGAGAGTCGCACATGGCTCGCCGCGATCCTCGCATCGGTGCGCCTGCCCGAGCCGGGCGGGCGCTTCATCGATCCCTGGTGAGGGACCGGGCCGGCGCTAGTGGAGCCGGCGGGCGGGGTCGGGCTGAAGAGACTCCGCGGCTGCCGGAGCCGCGCTGCCTGCGCGACCCGCGTTCGCCATCGCGAGCGCCTTGCCGTCGAGACCGGCGAACAGCTTGGCGGCGCGCACCTTGAGCTCGAGCAGTTCGGTCGGGTTGACGAAGTAGGTGCCGCGCATGACGTCGA
>JAYTHL010000634.1:0-7781 GCA_043732605.1 Rhizobacter sp.
AACAGCATGGTCATGTCTCCTGTCGATGAATCCGGTGGCGTCGCTCAGACGCCGAGATAGGCACGCTGAATCTCGGGACGCGCGAGCAGCTCGGCCGGCACGCCCTCGGCGACCATGCGGCCTTCCTCGAGCACGTAGGCGCGATCCGAGATCTCCATCGCGAGCGCGACGTTCTGCTCGACGAGCAGAACTGCCATCCCTTCGTCGTTGATGTGGCCGATGGCGGCGAAGACGTCGTGGACGATCGCCGGCGCGAGGCCGAGCGAGGGCTCGTCGAGCAGCAGCAGCTTCGGCCGCGCCATCAGCGCGCGCGCGATCGCGACCATCTGCTGCTGTCCGCCCGAGAGCTCGCCGGCAAGGCTCTGCAGCTTGGCCTTCAGCGCTGGAAACAGGGAGAGCGCCGCGTCGAGCGATTGCGCGCGGTGCGAGCGTGCCTCGGGCAGGTAGCTGCCGATGTCGAGGTTCTCGAGCACCGTCATGCCAGTGAAGAGGCGACGGCCTTCGGGGACGATGGCGATGCCGGCGGCGCAGAAGCGATGCGCGGCGAGCTGCGTGATGTCGCGGCCGTCGAAGGTCATCGTTCCCGAGCGCGCACGCAGGATGCCGGCGATCGTCTGGATCAGCGTCGTCTTGCCGGCGCCGTTCGGGCCGACGACGCAGAGCAGCTCGCCGGCGCGCACGTCGAGGGAGACACCCCAGAGCGCCTGCGCTGCGCCGTAGGCGACCTGCAGGTCGCGGACCTCAAGCATGGGCCTTGCCCAGGTAGGCGGTCATGACTTCGGGGCGCTGCATGACGTCGGTCGCGGTGCCCTCGGCGAGCAGCTCACCGTGGTTGAAGACGACGACGCGGTCGGTGAGCGCCATCACGGCGCGCATCACGTGCTCGACGAAGACGATCGTCGAGCCCTGGTCGCGGATGCGCCGGATCAGCGCGACGGCGTCGTCGATCTCGCTCGGCGTCAGGCCGCAGAGAACCTCGTCGAGGAGCACGAGGCGAGGACGCGACGCGAGCGCGCGCGCCAGCTCGAGGAACTTGCGCTGGTGCAGGTTCAGGTCCTCGGGACGGGCGTTCGCCTTGGCTTCGAGGCCGGTGAACTCGAGCCACGACATGGCTTCGCGTCGCGCCGCGTCCGGGTCGCGGACGGCGCCGCCGAAGAGCGTTGCCAGCGCCACGTTGTCGAGCACCGTCATGTGGCCGAACGGGCGCGGGATCTGGTAGGTGCGCGAGATGCCGGCGCCGGCGATCCGGTGCGCGGCGTGACCGGCGAGGTCCTTGCCCTCGAACACGATCTCGCCGGCCGTCGGCAGGTAATGGCCGCTGACGACGTTGATGAAGGTCGACTTGCCCGAGCCGTTCGGCCCGAGCAGGCCGAGGATCTCGCCGCGGCGCACGTCGACGTCGACGCCGGCGAGCGCGCGCACGCCGCGAAACGCCTTGTGCAGGCCGCGCACGCGCAGCAGCTCGGCGCCGTGGGCGGGGCTCGACGGCGTACGCGCCGGCACGGCGATGTCGGCGATCGGCGGCGCGAGCGGCGTGCGTGCGATCGCGGCGTCGGCCGGCACCGCGCCGCGCCGGAAGAGCCGCTGCACGCGCAGCAGGATGCCGTCGGGCATGAAGAGGATCGCCGCGATCAGGATCGCGCCGGTCATCGCCTTGCCGGCGACCGCGTGGTCCGAGGCCGTGAAGCTGTAGAGCAGGCCGGTGATCGCGATCGCGCCGACCGCCGGGCCGGCCCAGTGCCGCGTGCCGCCGAGCACGCTCATGAGCACGACCGTCAGCGGCACGGTGATCGTGAAGACGTCGCCGACGGTGACGTACGACAGGAAGAGGGCGTGGATGCCGCCCGCGACGCCGGCGAGCGCGCACGAGATCGCGAGCGCCGTCAGCTTGTAGCGGTAGGTCGGCACGCCCATCACCTCGGCGGCGTCCTCGTCATCGTGGATCGCGAACAGGCCCGCGCCGAACTTCGAGACGACGATCGCGTGGGCGATCAGCATCGTCAGCGTCGCCGCGGCAAGCGCGAGCAGGTAGAACGTGGACGACTGCGTCGGCCCGACCGCCGGCACCGGCACCGCGCTGAGCGAGACGCCCTGGCCGCCGTCGAGCGGCGTGTTGACGACGATGGTGCCGATCACGAAGGTGACCGCGAGCGTCAGCAGCGCGAACAGCTCGCCGCGCACGCCCCTGACGCGGAACACGACCGCGCCGAGCGCCACGCCGAGCAGCGCCGCGACGAGCGCGGCGACCGGCAGCGTCCAGAGAAACGGCCACTCGTAGCGCGCGAGCAGCGTCGTCGTCGTGTAGATACCGGCACCGAAGAAGGCGCCGTGGCCGAACGAGAAGTAGCCGGTGTAGCCCGACAGGATGTTCCACGAGGTCGCGAGCACGATCCAGTGCAGCATCAGGTAGAGCAGCGAGTCGTAGAACGCGGGCAGGCCGAGCCGCGGCACGAACGCGAGCAGGATGCCCGCGCCGAGGATGACGAGCGGCGTGCGCTTGATCATGTCGCTCGCCCTGGCCGCAGGACGAGCACGAGGATCAGCAGCGTGAACGAGACGATCGGCGCCCACGACGGCGCGGTCACGGCCATCGTCACCGCCTCGCTCACGCCGATCAGCGTGCCGGCAAGGAGCGGCGCGAGCGCGCGGCCGAGGCCGCCGAGCATCACCGCCGCGAAGACGACGCCGATCCACGCGTACATCTGCGACGGCGCGAGCGAGAAGCTGAGCGCGAGGCACACGCCGGCGACGCTGGTCAGCGCCGAGCACGTGCCGGCGAGCACGAGCGCGTTCTTCTTCTCGTTGATGCCGAAGGCCGATGCGATCGCGGGATCTTCGGCAGCGGCGCGAAGCGCGCGTCCAAGGTCGGTGTAGCGCAGCACGGCCCAGATCGCGAGCGAGAGGCCGACCGAGAGCAGCAGGGTGATCAACTCGGGGATCGGCACGTAGAGGAAGCCGACCTTGAACTTCGCCGACGAGTAGGCCGACTCGAGCTTCTTGAAGTCGGCGGTCCAGACCGCCTGGATCACCGCCTCGACGATGCCCATCAGCCCGAAGGTGAGGAGCAGCGAGTTGAAGGGCGTGACCGAGAAGCGCGCCATCACCCAGTGCAGCGCCACGCCGGCGACGAAGAACGCCGGCACGATGACGACCAGCGTCAGCAGCGGATCGACGCCCATCGACGCCATCTGGTAGCAGAGATACGCCGCCAGGAAGGCGAACGCGAAGTGCGCCAGGTTGATGAGCTTCAAGAGGCCCCAGCTCAGGCTGAGGCCCAGCCCGAGGAGGCCGTAGAGCGCGCCGACGAAGATGCCGGAGAGGATGCTTTGCGCGAGCAGCGATGCGCTCGGCAGCGTGAAACCCGGCATGCGTGCGTCGTCCTTTTCTCTGCGTCAGTTGGCGGTGAGCTTGGCGCCGTTGCTGAACTCCTTCGGCCAGACGACGACCCAGTGGCCGTTCTGCACCTGCTTCACACGCATCAGGTCGTCGCCGAAGTTGTTCGGGCCGTCGAAGCGCAGGTTGCCCTGGATCGTCTGGATGCGATGGCTCTTGATCCAGGCGCCGATCGCCTTGTCGTCGAGGCTCTTGGTCGCGGTGACGCCGGCCTCGAGGATCTGCCAGGCGGTGTACGACGCCGCCGACTGCGTCTCCACCGACGGATCTGCGAGGCCGGCCTTGGTGGCACGCTCGCGGTAGATCTTGACGAACTCCGCGGCGACCGCGTTGTTGGTGAACGGCGGCTGGTCTTCGAAGATGGTGAGCGAGAGCGCGTTCTTCGCTTCCGGCAGCGTCACCAGCGGGCCGGGTGCCGGATAGAGGTAGAAGTGCTGCGGCGGCTCGTAGTCGATCTTCTTCATCGCGTCGAGCAGCAGGTTGCCATCGAGGCCGATCGCGCCGACCCAGACGAAGTCGGGCTTGGCGTCCTTGACGCGGTTGGCGATCGGGCCGAAGTCGCGGTTGCCGAAGTCCCACTCGAGGTAGAGCACTTCGGTCAGGCCGCGCTTTTTCATCACCTCGCGCGCGCCCTGCGACATGAAGAAGATCGACGGGAACTTGCTGGTCACGACGGCCACCGTCTTCGGCGGCTTGGGGCCGGCGGCGAGCGCGTCGAACACCGAGTTCGGCACCGTGGTGCCCGGGTCGGAACCGAGCTGCCAGGCGGGGAACTGATTGTCGTACTTGGCGAGCGAGGGCACGCCGAGCGTGTGGTGCACGAGCACCTTGTTGTAGCGCTGGGCCACACCCATCGCCGAGAGGATCGCGCCGGTCGCGTACGGGCCCATCAGGAGGTCGACCTTGTCGGCGGTGACGAGCTGCTCATAGAGCGTGCGGGCGAGGTCGGGCTTGCTCTGGTCGTCCTTGACGATCCACTCGAGCGGCCGGCCGAGCCAGCCGCCGCGCTTGTTCGCCTGCTCGACATAGATCTCGCCGACCAGCTTGTGGACCTGCGCCGTCGCGGCGAGGGGGCCGGTGAGGGCGAGCGTGCTGCCGATGCGGATCGGCTGGCCGGCGGCCTGCCCGAAGGCCAGGCCCGAGAGCGTCGCGACGGCGGCGCCGACGGCGGTGCGGCGCGTCACGGCGCCGTTCAGGGTGGTGTTCGTCGTCATCGAAAGGTCTCCTGCTGTTCTTGATGAAGGATCGTCGGACTTTGTCGTCTCGGGTCTCTTGGCGTCAATCGACCTGCGCGCCCGAGCGCTTGACGAGCTCTGCCCACTTCGCCAGCTCGGCGATGTTGAACGGCGTCATCTCGTCGGCGCGCATCGGCCGTTGCTCGATGCCCTGCTCGCGCAGGCGATTGGCGACATCGGGCTGGGCCAGCGCGGCCGCGCTCGCAATGCGCAATTGAGCCAGCGTCGCCGGCGGCACGGCCGCGGGCGCGTAGAGCATGAACCAGGCGACGAGATCGAAGTCCTTGATGCCGAGCTCCATCAGCGTCGGCACGTCGGGCGCGGCGGAGCTGCGCACGGCGCCGCTCGCGGCGATCGCGCGGAGCTTGCCGGCCTTGATCTGCGGCATCACCGCGGCCGGGTGATAGAACATGAAGTCGACCTGGCGCGACATCACGTTCGTCATCGCCTGCGCTCCTTCCTTGTAGGGCACGTGGATCATCTTGCCGCCGAGTCGCTGCGCGAGCATCTCGCCGGCGAGATGGCCCGAGGTGCCGTTGCCGGCCGAGGCGAAGGTGATGCCTTCGGGTCGCGCTGCCAGCGTCGCGAGATCCTTCAGCGATTTGGCCGGCGAGTCGGCCGAGACGACGAGCAGCGTCGGTGTGTAGCCGACGAACGCGACCGGCGCGAAGTCGCGCATCGTGTCGTAGGGGAGCTTCTTGAACAGCGTGGCGTTGATCGCATGCGTACCGACGGTGCCCATGACGAGCGTCCTGCCGTCGGGTGGCGACTTGGCGACCTGGTCGCTGCCGGTGACGCCGCCGGCGCCGGCCCGGTTGTCGACCACGACGTTCTGCTTCAGCGCCTTGCTCAAGCCATCGGCCACCACGCGGCCGACGCTGTCGGTGGTCGTGCCCGGACCGAACGGCACGACCATGCGGATCGTGCCTGGGTCCTGCGCGAGCGCCGGGATCGCGGCAACGCAGCCGATCGTCGCCAGAGACAGTGCGACGAGGAGATGGCGGACGGCACGGCGGCTCAAGCGGCCGCCCCCGTCTTGCGCGCGCGCACCGCGGCGCGGATCTCGTCGTTGTGCTCGCCGAGCGTCGGCGGCGGCTTCACGTCGAGCGCCCGCTCGCCGTCGTACGAGACGGGCGATCGCACGGTGCGGAACAGGCCCATGACGGGATGGTGCGCGGAGGTGGTCAGCTGCAGGTGCACGGCCTGCGGATCGTCGAGCGCTTCGCTCGTGTCGTACATAGGTGAATTCGGCACATCCTCGGCGTGCAGACGCGTGCACCACTCGTCGCGCGGGCGGGTCTTGAAGCGATCGGCGAGCACTTCGATCATCGCCTCCTGGTTGTCGATGCGCGCCTCGCGGCTGGCGAAGCGGACGTCGTCGAAGAGGCCGGGCCGCTCGATCGCGCGCGCCAGGCCTTCCCAGAACTTCGGCGGCGACGACATGTGCAGCGCGAGCCACTTGCCGTCGCTGCACTTCATCACGTACGACTGCGAGACGCGCGGCCGGCTGTACGGCCCCATCACCTCGCCTTCCTGGAAGAAGTGGGTGAAGGCGTCGATGTTGAAGTGCGCCATCGCCTCGAGCATCGAGACCTCGACGGTGCGGCCGGCGCCGGTGCGGCCGCGCTCGACGAGCGCGCCGAGGACGCCGTAGGCGGCGTAGAAGCCGGTCAGCGAATCGGCGATCGCCGGGCCGACGACGCGTGGGTTCTCGGGATTGACGAGCAGGCCGAGGAAGCCGCCCGCGGCCTGCGCGACGGTGTCGTAGGCCGGCCGCATCGCCGACGGACCGGTCGCGCCGAAGCCGCTGATCGAGCAGTAGACGAGCTTCGGGTTGAGCGCGCGCAGGCGCTTCTCGCCGGCGCCGAGCTTGTCGGCGACGCCGGGGCGGAAGTTCTGGATGTAGACGTCGGCGTCGGCGATCAGCGCGTCGAAGACTTCGCGATCGACGGCCGATTTGGTGTCGAGCTCGATCGAGCGCTTGTTGCGGTTGCAGGCCTGGTAGTGCGGGCTGTAGAGGCCGCCCTTGAACGATCGGAAAGGATCGCCCGTCTTCGGCTGCTCGACCTTGATGACGTCGGCGCCGAGGTCGCCGAGCAGCATGCCGCAGGCCGGCCCGGTGATGAACGTCCCCTGGTCGACGACCTTGATGCCCGCGAGCGTCTTGATCATGGCGCTCAGGTCTTCGCCGCTTGTCTGGCGTGTGCGCCGAAGCTCGCCGGCACCTCGCCGAGGTACTCGACCTCGCGCGTCGCCTGGTACGAGAGCGCGAAGCCGATCGGATCGCTCATCTCCTCGACCATGTGCGCGATCAGGCCCGCGGTGCGCGCCAGGATCGGTACGCCTTTGAGCCCTTGCACCGGGAAGCCCGCGCCGAGCAGCACCGCCGGGATCGCGCCCGAGACGTTGAGCTTCAGGTCCTTCTTGAGCACCTCGGGCAGCATCGCTTCGGCGGCTTCGGCGATGTCGACGAAGTGCAGGCTCGTGCCGGCCGCGCGCGCGGTGTCGAAGAGCGCGCCGACGCGCTCGTCGCGCTCCTTGTGGAGCGGATGGCCGTAGCCGGGGATCGACTTGCCGGCGGCACGCCACTCCTTCATCACCGCGAGCGCGGCGTCCTTCATCGCCAGGCCGGTCTTCATCCGCGCGTCGATTTCCGTGTACATGCGCCCGGCCGTCTCCGACGAGCCGAGCACCACCGTGCCGCAGCCCAGCACGCCGGCGGCGACCGCGCCCTGCATCGCGTCGGGCGCGGCAGCGAACGTCATGCGCGCCGCCTGCACGCTCGGCACCAGGCCGTGCTCGGCGATCGCGACGAGCGTCGCATTGAGCACTGCGGTCTCGCCGGCGCTCGGCATCCGGCCGTTGACGAGCAGGAAGAAGTGGTCGACGAAGGAGATCTTGCCGATCAGCTCCTTCGAGAGGTCCTTGCCGCGGACGACGATGGTGTGCTCGTCGCTCGTGCAGATCGCGGTGCGCGCGATCGTCGCCTTGCCGATCTTCATGCTGCGGCAGGGGTGAGGCGGAAGTCGTAGTTCGCCGAGTGGTACGGCGTCTTCATCGTGCGGCCGTCGGGCGCCTTGCCGGGCGGATGCTCGTCGAACTGCACGACCAGGCTGTCGCGCTTGCCGAACACCGCGTCCTCGTGCAGATACG
>JAYTHL010000635.1:0-21422 GCA_043732605.1 Rhizobacter sp.
GCGCGCGACGAGGATCTCCGGAAGCGGTGTCAGCGCCACGACGGCGTGCAGCTGGCCCGACTCGAGATCGCCGAGCGCGTCGACCTCGTCCTTGACGACGCGGATCTGCGCCTTCGGCAACTGCATGCGGACGACGCGCTCGCCTTCGCTGCCGCGCACGCCGATGACGACGTCGGGCTGGTTGAAGACGTCGAGCGTGGTCCGGTCGCCTGCCTTCCGCCGGTTCGCGACGAGCGTCGTCTGGCTCGTGCTGTAGGCGTGGCTGAAGTTGACGATCAAGGCGCGACGCGGCGTCGGCCGGAGGCTGGCGGCGATGTCGAAGCCCTTCCACGACTTGTCCGCGCCCATGGTGGACCAGGGGAACTGTTGCACGACGCCGACCTTGAGGACGCCCGCGGTGCGGATGCGGCCGATTGCCGTCGCGGGCGAAGGCTTGCCCGCAACGCTCGGCTTGGCCGGCTCCGCGGCGAGGGCGGGCACCATTGCAACGGCGGCACCACAACCGACGGCGCTCATGAGCGTTCTGCGTTTCATCTCGATCCTGCTTGTCGTGGGCCCGGGGAGGGTCGGTGCTTCAGCGCTGCCGGCGCCGCTCGATCCGGTAGCGCTGGTCCTGCATCTGGATCAGGCGGATGCCCAGCTTGCCGGCTGCACGTAGAAGCGCACGCCGTTGTCGAAGACGACCTGATCGCCCTCGACGTGACCGTAGTCCGGCTTGCCGCTGTCGTGCACGCTCATGACCCGGCCGGACGGGCCGATGTCGACCGTCAGGGTCTGCCGGTCCTGCGGCGAGTAGCCGCCGTAGCGGCCGATCATCCAGGTCGGATAGCCGCCGGGCGGATAGCCACCGCCATAGTCGGGCGGCGGGGGGTCGTCGTTGTGGCGGTTGCGCGCCGAGAGTGCCGCGATGGCCGCGAGACCGATCACGCCCACGGCGATCGCCGCGCCGTTGTTGTTGTTGCCGCTGCTCTTCGGATCGTCGACCGAGAAGCGCGCACGGCAGTTCTGGTCGACCCAGATCCCTTCCGACTCGACGCCCCAGGTCTCGTTCTGCCGGCACGGGAATTTGCCGATGCTCGAGACGAGCCGGATGTCGCCGTGCTGGCCGACGCCGCAGTAGGTGCAGCGCATGCCGGAACTCTCGCACGTCACCTCCTTGGCCGCGTGCGCCGGAAGGGCGACGCCGAACAGCGCCAGGCTCGGGACGAGCCCGAGGATCACTGCCTTGCGAAAGAAACGATGCATCGGCCGCCCCGGTCGAAGATGAAGGAGTCGCTGCATCCCATCAACCGGCTGCAAGGCCGGCCACCCGTGTCGTCGATCGCCCGAAGATCAGGTGCGCATCGCCGTGGAAGCCCCTAGCATCGCGGCATGGCGACGCAGACCCTGTTCGGCTTTCATGCGGTGACGGTGCGGCTCAAGACCTCGCCGCGCTCGGTGCTCGAGGTCCACGTCGATCCGCAGCGGCGCGACCAGCGCATGCGCCAGCTCGTCGCGCGGGTGCAGGACGCCGGCGTGCGCCTCGTCGAGAGCGACGACGGGCGCCTGCGCTCGCTCGCCGGCAACGATCGGCACCAGGGCGTCGTCGCCCGCGTCGACGCCCTGGTGCGCAGCCATTCGCTCGACGAGACGCTAGAAGCGGTCGACGCGCGCGGCGAGCCGGCGCTGGTGCTGGTGCTCGACGGCGTCACCGATCCGCACAATCTCGGCGCGTGCCTGCGCGTCGCCGACGGTGCCGGAGCGCACGCGGTGGTCGCGCCGAAGGACCACGCCGTCGGCATCAACGCGACCGTCGCCAAGGTCGCGAGCGGCGCCGCCGAGACGGTGCCCTACTTCATGGTCACCAACCTGGCGCGCACGATCGCCGAGCTGAAGGAGCGCGACATCCGCGTCGTCGGCACGGCGGAAGACGCGCCGCGCTCGATCTACGAGCTCGACCTCACCGGCCCGGTCGCGCTCGTGTTCGGCGCCGAGGGCTCGGGCCTGCGCCAGCTCACCGCGAAGAGCTGCGACGAGCTCGTCCACCTGCCGATGCGCGGTGCGGTCGAGAGCCTCAACGTGTCGGTCGCGAGCGGCGTGTGCCTGTACGAGGCGGCGCGGCAGCGAATGGCGAAGGCGGAGCCCGCCGCGACCGCGCCAGCGACAGCAGCCTGACGAAAGCCCATCCATGCCGGTCATCGAAGTCACCCATCCGCTCGTCCGCCACAAGATGGGCCTGCTGCGCGCGGCCGATCTCTCGACCAAGAGCTTTCGCGAGATCACGGCCGAGCTCGGCCGGCTGCTCACCTACGAGGCGACCGCCGATTTCCCGCTCGAGCGCACGACCGTCGACTGCTGGAGCGGGCCGGTCGAGGTCGAACGCATCAGCGGCAAGAAGGTGACCGTCGTGCCGATCCTGCGCGCCGGCCTCGGCATGCTGCAAGGCGTGCTCGACACGATTCCGAACGCGAAGGTGAGCGTGGTCGGCATCGCCCGCAACCACGCGACGCTGCAGCCCGAGCCCTACGTCGATCGCCTCGCCGGCGGCCTGGCCGAGCGCACGGCGATCGTGCTCGATCCGATGCTCGCGACCGGCGGCTCGATGATCTCGGCGATCACGCTCTTGAAGGCGCGCGGCGCGACCGACGTGCGCGCGCTCGTGCTCGTCGCCGCGCCGGAGGGCATCGCCGCGCTCACCGCGGCGCATCCCGACGTGCGCTGCTGGACAGCCGCGATCGACAGCCACCTCGACGGCAACGGCTACATCATCCCCGGCCTCGGCGATGCGGGCGACCGCATCTTCGGCACGCGCTGAGGCGCGGTCAGACCCAGCCGAGCGCGCCGATCACGGCGCCGAAGCCGACGATCCACATCGGGCTGATGCGGGTGCGCAGCATGATGGCGATCGACACGCCGATCACGGCGAGCGCGCCGACCGGATGCGGGCCGTCGCCGACGTAGGGACGCGCGAGCAGCCAGCCGGTGGCGACGAGCAGGCCGATCGTCAGTGGCGTGAGACCGGTCGTGAACGCGCGCATGCCGCGCGCCTCGCGCCGGCGCGAGCCCCAGCGCGTGGCGAAGAGCGTCAGCGCGGTTGAGGGCAGCAGCGTGCCGCTCATCGTCGCCAGCGCGCCGATCGGGCCGGCCACGTTCCAGCCGATGACGGCGACGAAGAGCACGTTGGGGCCGGGCGCGGCCTGCGCGATCGCGACCGAGGCGCTGAACTGCGCGTCGGTGATCCAGTGGTGCTCGTCGACGACGAAGCGGTGCATGTCGGGCGCGGTCGTGATCGCTCCACCGACGGCGAGCAGGCTCAGGACCAGGAAGTGGGCGAACAGACCGAGCAGGTCCGCGGCGGACAGGGCCGGATGCAGCAGCGTCATGCCGATCGCGCCCAGGCGATAGCGATGGCGACGCTGCCGAGGCCGACGATCACCCAGACCAGCGGCCAGCGCAGCCAGGCGATGGCGACGAAGGTCAGGGCCGCAAACGTGACCGCGAGCGGCAGGCCGAGCCGGTTGGTGCCGAGCGTCTTCATCAGCTTCACGGCGGTCGCGATGATCAGCCCCGCGGCCACCGCGCCCATGCCGCGCAGCGCGCCCGACACTGCCGGCAGGTGCGAGAACTCGCCGTATGCGGCAGTCAGCGCGAGGACGATGAGAAGCGGCACGACGAGCATCCCGCCGACGGCGGCCGCGGCACCGCGCAGGCCGAAGAAGCGGTCGCCGAACATCAGCGCGAGGTTGACGACGTTCGGCCCGGGCAGCACCTGGCTGAGCGCAAGCATCTCGACGAACTCCTCGCGCGTGAGCCAGCGTTTGCGCTCGACCAGCTCTCGCTGCGCGACGGCGAGGACGCCGCCGAAGCCTTGCAGCGCGAGGCGGTTGAAGGTGAAGAAGAGGTCGCGGGTCGATGCCGGTCGCGACGTCGCAGCCGACTCGGCGTCGTCGCCAGCGTCGTCGCTCACCGGCGTTGCCGTCGCAACGTGCGGCCGGCCCAGACGCTCAGCGCGATCGCCAGGACGAGCCAAGCGAGTCCGGCGATGCTCAGGCCGCCGTAGCCGTGGTGGGCGATCAACCAGCCGCCGCTCGACGCGCCCGCGGCCTGGCCGAGGTAGATCGCCGAGGTGTTGAGCGCCATCAGCGCCGAGGCGAACATCGGCGCTGCGGCGCCGAGCCGCGCCTGCTGCATCGACTGCGACGAGAAGCAGCCCAGCGCCCACGGCACGATCACGATCGCCAGCGTCGCGACGCTGCCCGCGAACGGCCAGGCGAGCAGCGAGAGCGCCATCAGCACGAGCGCGAAGCCGACGGCGCGATCGGCGCCGATGCGGTCGACGTACTTCGAGGCGAGCGTATTGCCGAGGACGCCGAAGACGCCGAACCAGACGAAGAGCAGCGTCACCTCGAAAGTGCTCGCGCCGACGGCGTGCTTGAAGTAGGGCGCGAAGTAGGAGAAGAGCGTGAACTGGCCGGCGCCCGAGAGCGCGGTGACGAAGACCATCGCCATCAGCACGCGGTCGCCGAACACGCCACGCCAGGCGGCGAGCGTGAGCGACACGGGTCGCACGCCGCTCGGCACCGTCGTCCACACCCACACGGCGCCGATCGCGCCGAGCGCGGCGACGGCGAAGAAGGCGCTGCGCCAGCCGAAGGTGTCGCCGAGCCAGGCCGAGGTCGGGATGCCGACGACCGAGGCGACCGACCAGCCGATGAAGATGAAGGTGATGTCGCGGCCGCGGTGCTCGGGCGTGCTCATCGCGCCGATCGCCGCCGCCGCCTGCGGCGTGAACGCCGCGGCGCCGAGGACAGTGAGGGCGCGGATCGGCAGCAGCGTCGCGTAGCTGGGCGCGAGCGCCGAGAGCGCATGGCCGATCGCGTACCAGGCGAGGGCGCCCGCGAGAAGGAGACGCCGGTCGACGCTGCCGATCCAGCCCGCGAGCAGCGGCGCGCCGAAGCACATCACCACCGCCGCCGCCGCGACCAATTGACCGGCGACCGAGATCGAGACCGAGAGCGATTGCGCGATGTCGTTGAGCGTGCCGACGACGACCATCACGCCGCAGCCGATCCCGAAGTTGCCGAAGAGAAGCGACCAGCGCACCTGCGTGCGTCGTGCGTCGCTGATCGCCGCCGGCGCTGGCGCTGGCGCGGAGGGCGCGACCGCACGCGCCAGCGCGTCGCTCAATGCCGCACCCTGAGCGCCTCGGGGTTGACGATGTTCGTCGGATGGCCGTCGATGAAGTTGACGACGTTCTCGAACGCGGCGCGGAAGTACATCTCGTAGCTGTCCTGCTCGACGTAGCCGATGTGCGGCGTGCAGATGACGTTCTCGAGGCGCAGCAGCAGGTGGCCGGCGAGGATCGGCTCGACCTCGAAGACGTCGATCGCAGCCATG
Organism: Rhizobacter sp.; assembly: GCA_043732605.1. Classification (GTDB taxonomy): domain Bacteria; phylum Pseudomonadota; class Gammaproteobacteria; order Burkholderiales; family Burkholderiaceae_C; genus Schlegelella_A. The sequence goes on from JAYTHL010000635.1 coordinate 5,377, forward strand.
CCCGGGCGGCCCCGGTTCAGCGCCGAGACCAGGGCCCCGTCCTCGAGCAACTCGGCGCGCGAGGTGTTGACGAGCAGCGCCGTCGGCTTCATGCGCGAGAGCGCGTCGAGCTTGACGATGCCGCGCGTCGCGTCGTTCAAGCGCAGGTGCAGCGTCAGCACGTCGGCGGTCTCGAAGAACGCCTCCTGGCTGTCGGCGGCTTCGTAGCCGCTGGTGCGCGCGCGCTCGCGGCCCGCTTCGCTGCCCCAGACGAGGACGCGCATGCCGAAGGCCTTGCCGTATCCGGCAATCAGCTGGCCGATCTTGCCGAAGCCCCAGATGCCCAGCACCTTGCCCTTCAGCACCATGCCGATGCCGAAGTTGGCGGGCATCGACGCCGCCTTCAGTCCCGACTGCTGCCAGGCGCCGTGCTTGAGCGTGCCGATGTACTGCGGCAGGCGCCGCATCGCGGCCATGATCAGCGCCCAGGTGAGCTCGGCCGGCGCGACCGGCGAGCCGGCGCCCTCGGCGACGGCGATGCCGAGCCGGGTGCAGGTCTCGACGTCGACGTGCGAGCCGACCTTGCCGGTCTGCGAGATGAGCTTGAGCTTCGGGAGCTTCTCGAGCAGCTGGCGCGGGAAGTGGGTGCGCTCGCGGATCAGCACCAGCACCTCGGCGTCGCGCAGCCGCACCGACAGCTGCCCGTTGCCCTTGACCGTGTTGGTGAAGACCTTGGTGCTGATGTGCTCCAGGAGCGTCGCGCACTTGAGCTTGCGCACGGCATCCTGGTAGTCGTCGAGGATGATGATGTTCACGGGGAGCGGGAAAGTCGGGGTCGCGTCTCGCCTCGAGCGGGAGCGGTCTGGCATTGTGCACGGCCGGTGCCGCGAGGCTACGATTCCGCCCTCACCTGCATCCAGGAAACGCGATGACCATCTCCATGCACTCGGCCAGCGTGCCGATCTTCGTTCGCATGCTCGGCAACCTGTCGACCTGGCTCGACAAGGCGGCGGCCCACGCGGCCGAGAAGAAGTTCGAGCCGAGCGTGTATCTCTCGTCGCGTCTGGCGCCCGACATGCTGCCGCTCACGACGCAGATCCAGATCGCGTGCGATGCGGCCAAGTTCTGCGTCGCCCGGCTGGCTGGCGTCGAAGGGCCGAAGTTCGACGACGACGAGGCGAGCCTCGACGACCTGAAGAAGCGTGTCGCCAGGACGATCGACTACGTGCAGTCGGTGCCGGCGGCGCAGATCGATGGCAGCGATGCGCGCTCGATCTCGGTGCCGCGTCGCGGCGGCGCGGTCAACATGCCGGGCGAGACGTACCTGAAGCACTTCGTGCTGCCGAACTTCTTCTTCCACGTGACGACGACGTACGCTCTGCTGCGCCACAACGGCGTCGAGCTCGGCAAGAGCGACTTCCTCGGCCCGGCGCCGCAGGACGTGTCGGCACCCGCGGCGAGCTGAAGCTCAGCCGGACGCCCCGTCGTTCGCGCCGGCCCGGCGATGCAGGCGCAGCATCGCGCCGGCGTCGTCGCCGATCAGCGGCGCGCGCGTCGCGAAGCCGGCCCGACGCATGCGCTTGGGAAAGTGCCCGTCGAGCTCGGTCAATCGCAATTCGGCTTCGGTCTGGCCATAGCGACGCGAGACGTGACCGAAGACCTCGCCTCGCAAGTGCCAGAGCTCGTGCAGCGAGCGCGTGATCGCGATGCGGTCGAGGAGAAGGGCGGCGACAGGCGTGCGGACGTCGAAGAGGGCTTCGGCGAAATCGAGCTTGGCGGAAGCGAGCGCGGCGGTGCGGCGACGATTCCCAAGCGCCGGGATCGATTCCGGATCGGCGACGAACCAGGCGCTGGCGCCGAGCCAGCGGCCGATGCGCGACGACCAGGCCCGGTGCGGCCAGTCGACCGACGGCGGGCAGCTCTCCACGACGCGGTTGGCCGCGCGAGCGGCCATGTGTTCGCTGATGACCGAGGCGAGCCAGCGAGGACGGGAAGGAGACATCGGCAGCGACACGTTTTCCGGCAAGAACCGGTGACGCCGATTGTTTGATCGGCGGGACGTGACGAAGCTGCGAAAAGCGCGGCCGAAGCGGCCAGTTGTGCGCCTCGCCCGGGCCGCGCGATCAGACAGCGCCGAAGGTGGCCTTGCGCTGGGCGGTGTAGTTCCACCAGGGCGCGGCGGCCGCGCCGCGCATGAAATCGGTGATCGCCATGAAGGTGTCGAGCACGCACGGGTCCTGGCGCTGGCCGCTGACTTCGCACAGGCGCCGGTAGAGCGCGAAGGCATCCTGCCCGCGCAGCTCGGCGGGATGCTCGAAGCCCATCAGGCGCAGGTCGGCCGCGAGCGCGGGGCCGACGTTGGGCAATTGCTCGAATCGCTCGCAGTCGTCGGCGCTGTTCGCTTTCGGGGCCTTGATGACCATGGCACTGTCCCCCGCGAGCCGATCACATCAACATGTTGTTGCGGATGAGCCCGACCGCCAGGCCCTCGATCGCGAACTCCTCTTCGGGGCCGACGACGATGGTCTTGAACTCGGGGTTCTCTGCGTGCAGCTCGATGCCTGTGCGCGTCTTCTTGAAGCGCTTGACGGTGACGTCTTCGCCGAGGCGCGCCACGACGATTTGGCCGTTTTTCGCCTCCTTGGCCTTCTGCACGGCGAGCAGGTCGCCGTCCATGATGCCGGCGTCCTTCATGCTCATGCCGCGCACCTTGAGCAGGTAGTCGGGCCGGCGCGAGAACATGCTCGCTTCCATCAGGAAGGTGCGGTCGACATGCTCCTGCGCGAGGATCGGGCTACCCGCCGCGACCCGGCCGATCAGCGGCAGCGAGAGTTGCGCCAGGCTCGGCAGCGGCAGGCTGTACTGCTTGCCGCGCGCCTGGTTGAGGGCACGCAATGTGTCAGACTGAAGACGGATGCCGCGCGACGTTCCGCCGATCAGCTCGATGACGCCCTTGCGCGCGAGCGCCTGCAAGTGCTCCTCGGCGGCATTGGCCGACTTGAAGCCGAGCTCGTTGGCGATCTCGGCCCGGGTGGGCGGCGCGCCGGTGCGCTCGATGGCGCTCTGCACGAGATCGAGGATCTGCTGTTGACGATCGGTGAGTTTGGGCGATTCCTGCATGGGGACCTCCGCATGAGTCGGCCGGGCGAGAGAGCTCGATCCGGCCGCTGAACTTTTATCCAGCGCTGTATTTTCATCCAGTTATCGGGAATATGCAAAGGAAACCGAGAGTCGTCGTCCTCGGCACCGGCGGAACGATCGCCGGCCTGGCCACGACGGCCGACGACGATGCCGCCTATCGGTCGGCGCAGGTCGGCGTCGATGCGCTCGTCGTAGGGCTGCGTCTGCCTGCTGGCGTCGAGGTCGAGACCGAGTCGGTCGCGCGGATCGACAGCAAGGACATGGACTTCGCCACATGGCGCGCGCTGGCGCTCGCGGTGGCGCGTCACCTCGCGCGGCCCGACGTCGCCGGCGTGGTCGTCACACACGGCACTGACACGCTCGAGGAGACCGCGTATTTCCTGAGCCGTGTCGTCGCGGCGGGCAAGCCAGTGGTGTTGACGGGCGCGATGCGGCCCGCGTCGGCGCGCCACGCCGATGGTCCGGGCAATCTGGAGGACGCGATCACCGTCGCCGCCGATGCGACGATCTCCGGTGTCGTCGTCGTGATCGCGGGCGAGATTCACGCCGCACAGGACGTGCGCAAGGTGCATCCGCGGCGCGTCGATGCCTTCACCTCGGGCGAGGCCAGGCCGATCGCGCGCATCGCGCTGGGGCGCATTGCCGTCGTGCGTGAATCGCCGCCTGCCGGCGCCGTGATCGGCGTCGACGCGCTGCCGGCCGATCCCGAGACCTGGCCGTGGGTCGAGATCGTCGTCAGCGCGGCGGGCGTCGATGGCCGCGTCGTCCGCTTGCTCGCCGCGGCCGGCGTCGCCGGCATCGTCGTCGCCGCGACCGGCAACGGCACCGTCCATCATTTGCTGGAAGCGCCGCTCGCCGACGCCGCGTCACGCGGCGTCGCCATCGTTCGCAGCAGCCGGTGCCTCGAAGGCGCGATCGTCGATGCCGAGCCCGCCACGATTGCATCGGCCGGCGCGCTGACGCCGGTCAAGGCGCGGGTCGAGCTCCTGCTCGACCTGCTCGCGCGCCGCTCGGCCGCCTAGACCACGTCGAGGGCGACCTCGATGTTGCCGCGGGTCGCGTTCGAGTACGGGCACACCTGGTGCGCGGCCTCGACGATCTTCATCGCCGCCGCCTTGTCCATGCCGGGGATCGTCACGTGCAACGCGACCTGGATGCCGAAGCCGTTCGGGATCTGGCCGATGCCGACATCGGCGGCGATCGAGGTGTCGGCCGGGAGGGCGACCTTCTGCTGGCCGGCGACGAACTTCATCGCGCCCAGGAAGCACGCCGAGTAACCGGCGGCGAAGAGCTGCTCGGGATTCGTGCCGGTCGCGCCGTTGCCGCCGAGGCCCTTGGGCGTCGTCAGCTTGACGTCGAGGACGCCGTTGTCCGTCTTCGAGGTGCCTTCGCGGCCGCCGGAGGAGGTGGCGTGGGCGGTGTAGAGGACTTTCTCGGGCTTTTGCATGGTGTTGCCTTTCGTCGATGAGGCGGCCTACGCCGCGGGAATGAAAGAGGTGCCGATCTGCCGGCGCAGCCGGTGCAGTTGCGAAGCCAGGCGCTGCGCTTCGCTCGCGCTGCAGCCGACGGCCGTGCCGATAGCTAGCGGTACGCCGGCGGCGCGCTTGCGCAGGGCGCGCCCCTTGGCGCTCAGCTGCAGGAGGACGCGGCGCTCGTCGGCGGTGTCGCGCAGCCGCTGGAGGAGGCCGGCTGCTTCGAGCCGTTTCAGCAGCGGCGTGAGGGTGCCCGAGTCGAGCTCGAGGCGATCGCCGATCTGCGAGACGGTGATGCCGTCGCCTTCCCACAAGACCAGCATGACGAGGTATTGCGGATAGGTGAGCCCGAGCGGCGCCAGCAGCGGCTTGTAGCGCTTGGTGAGCGAGAGCGATGTCGCGTAGAGCGCGAAGCAGAGCTGCGCGTCGAGGGCGAGAAAGTCGGCGGCGGCGTCCATGCATGAATGATAGCGAGCAATTGAATTGCGTGCAATCTAATCCATGAGGCCGAGCGGGTTTGAACGTCCGTGTCGTGTCAGGCCAGCTCGCCCTGGAGCGCGAGCCAGCGCTCTTCGAGGACGTTGGTCTCCGCGCTGACGTGGGCGAGCTGGCGGCCGAGCTCGGCGAAATCGCCGATGCCGATGCCGGTGCCGGGCGCGGCCAGCTTCGCCTCGGTCTCGGTCTTCTCGACGGCCAGGCGCGCCAGCCGGGTCTCGATGCGCTGCAGCTCGGCGCGCTGCGGCCGCGTCGCGTCGGCCTGCTTTGCGCGGGCCTGCTTCTGTGCCTTGCGATCGTCGCCCTTGGCCACGGGCGTCGTCGTCGGCTTCGCTGTCGGTGCCGACTTCACCGCCGGCGCAGCGATCGGCGGCGGCGCCTGGACGACGGCATCGCGCGACGACGGCACCGGCGGCGCGGGTTGACCGCGCGCAGCAGCGCGCGAGACGTCGAGTAGCCACTTCTGATAGTCGTCGAGGTCGCCGTCGAACGGCCTGAGCATGCCGCCCGTCACGAGCCAGAACTCGTCGCAGGTCTCGCGCAGCAGGGCGCGGTCGTGGCTCACGATCATCACCGTGCCTTCGAACTCGTTCAGCGCCATGCTGAGCGCTTCGCGCGTCGTCAGATCGCGGTGGTTGGTCGGCTCGTCGAGGAGCAGCAGGTTCGGGCGCTGCCAGACCAGCATGGCGAGCACGAGCCGCGCCTTCTCGCCGCCCGAGAGCGTGCCGACGGCCTGCTGCACCATCGGGCCGGTGAAGCGGAACGAGCCGAGGAAGTCGCGCAGCTCCTGCTCGCGGCCGGCGGGGCCGACGTCGCGTGCCAGCCGCACCATGTGCATCAGCGGGCCGTCGCCGGGCGAGAGCACGTCGAGCTCCTGCTGCGCGAAGTAGCCGATCGTGAGGCCCTTGCCGGCGACGATCTCGCCCGAGAGCGGCGCCAGGTCGCCGGCGATCGTCTTGACGAACGTGGACTTGCCCTGGCCATTGGCGCCGAGGATGCCAATGCGCTGGCCGGCGAGCACCGAGCGGTCGATGTGGTCGACGATGCGCTTCGCGCTGGCGCCGCCTTCGGCCGGATAGCCGCAGGCGACGTCAGCGAACGCGAGCATCGGATTGGGCAGGCTCTGCGGCTCCTTGAACTCGAACTGGAAGTCGGCGCTCGTGAGCACCGGCGCGAGCTTTTCCATCCGCGCCAGCGCCTTGACGCGGCTCTGCGCCTGCTTGGCCTTGCTCGCCTTGGCCTTGAAGCGGTCGATGAACTTCTGCAGGTGCGCCATGCGTTCCTTCTGCTTCTCGAAGCTCTGCTGCGCCTGCATCATTCGGATCGAGCGCATCTCCTCGAACGCCGTGTAGTTGCCGGTGTAGCGGGCGAGCTTGGTCTCGTCGAGATGCACGGTGACCTTGGTGACGGCGTCGAGGAACTCGCGGTCGTGGCTGATGACGACCATCGTGCCGCTGTAGCGCTGCAGCCAGGCTTCGAGCCAGACGAGGGCGTCGAGGTCCAGGTGGTTCGTCGGCTCGTCGAGCAGCATCAGGTCGGCCGGGCACATCAGCGCGCGGGCGAGCTGCAGGCGCATGCGCCAGCCGCCCGAGAAGCTGTCGACCGGCTGGTCGAGCTCGGCGCTCTTGAAGCCGAGGCCGAGCAGCATCGCCTGCGCGCGCGGTCGCGCGTCGAAGCCGCCTGCTTCGCTGATCGAAACGTGCGCGTGCGCCATCGCCTCGCCGTCGTCGCTCGCCTCCGCGGCAGCGAGCTCGGCTTCGGCCTCCGCGAGAGCGGTGTCGCCAGCGAGGACGAAGTCGGTCGCGCCCTCGTCGGTCTCCGGCATCTCCTGCGCGACCTCGGCAACGCGCCAGCGGCCCGGGATCGAGACATCGCCGGCGTCGGCCTGCAGACGGCCGGCGAACAGCGAGAACAGCGACGACTTGCCGGCGCCGTTGCGGCCGACGAGGCCGACCTTTTCGCCGGGCTGGATGGTCAGGCTGGCTTTGTCGAGGACGAGCTTGACGCCGCGGCGCAGCGACAGTTGGGTGAGAACGAGCATGCGCGATTTTCGCCTGCCCGGCGCATCGGCGCCCGACGCATCGCCCGGCGAGGGCGAAACAGGATCAGCCGGGCAGGGCGGAGCGCTCGATCAGCACGACCTGATCGTCGCCGCCGCTGGTCTCGAGCCAGGCGCATTCGAGGCGCGAGAACGCCTGCTCGAAATGCGCCCGCTCGTGGCCGACCTCGATGACGAGAACCGCGTCGTCGCTCATGTGCGCACGCGCGTCGGCGACGATGCGGCGGATCAGGTCCATCCCGTCGGCGCCGCCTGCCAGCGCCAGCGATGGCTCGGCGCGGTACTCGGCCGGCAGTGAGGCCATGCTGGCGTCGTTGACGTACGGAGGGTTGCAGACGATCAGGTCGTAGCGCCCATCGAGGTTGGCGAACAGGTCGGACTCGACGACGCTGACCCGGCCGTCGAGCTTGTGCCGCGCGACGTTGATGCGCGCGATCTCGAGCGCGCCCGGCGAAACGTCGGACGCATCGACGACGACCTCGCTGTACGCCATCGCCGCGAGGATCGCGAGGCTGCCGTTGCCGGTGCACAGGTCGAGGACGCGATGGGTGCGGTCGGAGAGCCACGCGTCGAGCGTGCCGGTCTCCTCCGGATCGACGATCAGCTCGGCGATGTACGAGCGCGGCACGATCGCGCGCGCGTCGATCGTGAACGGGATGTCCTGCAGCCACGCCTCGCCCGTGAGGTAGGCGGCAGGCTGCCGCGTCGCAATGCGCTGTGCGATCAGCGCCTCGGCCTTCGCCTGTTCCTCGTCCGTGACCGGACGCTTTCCCTTGGTCTCCAGCGCATCGAGCGGCAGACCGAGCGACCAGGTGACGAGCCACGCAGCCTCGTCGAAGGCATTGCCGGTGCCGTGGCCGAACGAGACGCCCGCGCTCTTGAGCAACCCGGCCTGGGCGACGACGAGGTCGACGAGCGTCATGCGATCAATCGCTCGAGGGCGCCGCAGTAGATGTCCTTCAGCACGTCGAGGCTGGCGACGTCGACGCACTCGTCGATCTTGTGGATGCTTGCGTTGACCGGCCCGAGCTCGACGACCTCGCGGCAGATGCGCGAGATGAAGCGGCCGTCGGACGTGCCGCCGGTGGTCGAGAGCTCGGTCGCGATGCCGGTGCGCTCGCGGATCGCGTCGGCGAGCGCCGAGCTCAAGGTGCCGGGCGTCGTCAGGAACGGCTCGCCGCCGAGCGTCCACGCGATCTCGTGGTCGACGCCGTGGCGCGACACGATCGCCTCGACGCGCGATCGCAGCGCCTGTGGCGTCGACTCGGTGCTGAAGCGGAAGTTGAAGTCGACGACGATCTCGCCCGCAATCACGTTGCCCGCGCCCGTCCCGGCGTGGATGTTCGACATCTGCCACGACGTCGGCTGGAAGTGCGAGTTGCCCGCGTCCCAGACGACGTCGACGAGCTCCGCGAGTACGGGCGCCGCGAGATGGATCGGGTTCTTCGCGAGATGCGGATAGGCGATGTGACCTTGCACACCCTTGATTCTGAGCTTCCCGGAGAGCGTGCCGCGGCGGCCGTTCTTGATCATGTCGCCGACGCGCGTCACCGAGGTCGGCTCGCCGACGATGCAGTAGTCGAGGGCCGTGCCGCGCTCGGCGAGCCAGTCGCAGACGCGCTTGGTGCCGTCGAGCGACGGGCCTTCCTCGTCGCTCGTGATCAGGAACGCGATCGCGCCGGCCGCATCTGGATGCGCGGCGACGAACTCCTCGGTCGCGACGACCATCGCCGCGATCGAGCTCTTCATGTCGGCGGCGCCGCGTCCGAACAGCAAGCCGTCGCGATGCGTCGGCACGAACGGATCGCTGGTCCAGGCCGACAGAGGGCCGGTCGGCACGACGTCGGTGTGGCCGGCGAACACAAGGCGCCGGGCGGCGGCGCTCGATCCCGGCCGGTCGGCCCAGAGGTTCGACACGCGCGCCGAGTCAGTGCCGAACGGCAGCGAGGTGCAGGCGAAGCCGAGCGGCGCGAGCCGTTCGGCGATCAGCCCCTGGCAGCCGGCGTCGTCGGGCGTGACCGAGCGGCGCGCGATCAGCTGTTCGGCGAGGCGAAGGGTCGCCGACATCGGCGCCGCGCGGGTTGCGGGCCGGATCAGAACCGGCGCAGGTTCGGCGAGACGCCGACGGCTTCTTCCGGACGCACGTCGATCGTGATCTCCGTGAAGCTCGGCTGGTCGCTTTCGTCTTCCTTCTTCTGCACGATGCGCGACACCGGCGACATGTCGTTCGACAGGCGCCACATCAGGTTGGTCGGCGAGTCGGCGTAGGCAAGGCCTTCGTCGCGGGTGATGATGTTGGTGTTGATCATCCGCGCCAGGTCCTGCTCGAAGGTCTGCGAGCCTTCGGCCAGCGATTTTTCCATCGCTTCCTTGACACCGCTGAAATCGCCGCGCTCGATCAGCTCGGAGATCAGCTTGGTGTTGAGCATCACCTCGACGGCAGGCATGCGGCCGCCGGCGACGCTGCGCACGAGCCGCTGCGAGACGACGGCGCGCAGGCCGGCGGCCAGGTCGGCGAGCAGGGCGGGACGCGCTTCCGGCGCGTAGAACGACAGGATCCGGCCGAGCGCGTGGTAGCTGTTGTTGGCGTGCAGCGTCGAGAGGACGAGGTGACCCGAGAGCGAGTACGAGATCGCCGCGGTCATCGTCTCGCGGTCGCGGATCTCGCCGATCATGATCAGGTCGGGCGCTTGCCGCAGGGCCGTCTTCAGGCCGATCTGCAGCGTCTGCGTGTCGCGGCCGACCTCGCGCTGGTTGACGACCGACTTCTTGTTGTTGAACAGGAACTCGATCGGATCCTCGATGGTGAGGATGTGGCCGGCCATCTGCTGGTTGCGCTGCTCGAGCATCGAGGCGAGCGTCGTGCTCTTGCCGGCGCCGGTCGCGCCCACCATCAGGATCAGGCCGCGCTTCTCGAGTACCAAGGTGCTGAGGATCGACGGCACGTTGAGGCTCTCGAGCGTCGGGATCTCGAACGGGATGCAGCGAAAGACCGCCGCGATCGTGCCGCGCTGCTTGAAGCCCGACAGACGGAAGCTGCCGACGCCGGCGAGTCCGACACCGACGTTGAGCTCGCCCGTGTCCTCGAGTTCCTCGAGCTGGCTCGGCGTGAGCAGCTCGGCGAGCAGCTGGCGCGGCTGCGCGTGCGTCAGCGGCTGGTCGGAAAGCTGCAGCAGCTGGCCGTTGATCTTGATCAGGATCGGCGAGCTGGCCGACAGGTACACGTCGGACGCGCCCTTTTCCGACATCAGTCGGAGGACGCGTTCCATGTTGCCGGCGCTCATCGCAATTCCTTCAGCTTCGCAGCAGTTCGTTGATGCTCGTCTTGGCCCGCGTCTGCGCGTCGACGCGCTTGACGATGACCGCGCAATACAGGCTGTGGCTGCCGTCGCTCGACGGCAGGCTGCCGCTCACGACGACGGAGCCGGAGGGCACGCGTCCGTAGGTGATGTGGCCGGTCGCGCGGTCGAAGATCTTGGTGCTTTGCGAGATGAACGTGCCCATCGCGAGCACCGAGTTCTCCTCGACGATCACGCCCTCGACGACTTCCGAGCGGGCGCCGATGAAGCAGTTGTCCTCGATGATCGTCGGGTTGGCCTGCATCGGCTCGAGCACGCCGCCGATGCCGACGCCGCCCGAGAGGTGCACGTTCTTGCCGATCTGCGCGCACGAGCCGACGGTGGCCCAGGTGTCGATCATCGAGCCTTCGTCGACGTAGGCGCCGATGTTCACGTAGCTCGGCATCATCACGACGTTCTTCGCGAGATACGAGCCGCGCCGCGCGACGGCGGGCGGCACGACGCGCACGCCGCTGGCTCGCAGGGCCGCTTCGCCCGCGCTGCCGAACTTGGGCTCGACCTTGTCGAAGTACGAGAGCTCGCCGGACTGCATGAAGCGGTTTTCGGTCAGCCGGAAGCTGAGCAGCACCGCTTTCTTCACCCACTGGTTCACGACCCACTCGCCAACTCCCTTGCGCTCGGCGACGCGGATCTCGCCGGCGTCGAGCGCGGCGATGACGGCATCGACGGCGGCGCGGATCTCGGGGCTGTTGCCGGGCTCCAGCGAGGCGCGGGCGTCCCAGGCGAGTTCGATGGTGCTTTGCAGCGGGTGGGTCATGGGGCGTCCGGGCAAAACGCTCGCATTGTAGGGAGCGGGTCGTGGCGAAAGCGGCTCCGGGCAAGGCTCGCCGGGACGCGGCGCGGCACTTTTGCCCACAAACCAACGGGGCGCATCGCGATCACGACGACGCGGCGGGCGCGGGCAGGACGACTGCGGGAGCCGCGGTCCAGCCCTTCTTGCGATGCTCGGCGACGACGCTGGTGTAGATGCCGCCGCGCACGTTCCAGTGGGCCGTGATGCGCGCGAAGCGCGGCTTGGTCGCCTTGACGATGTCGTCGAGGATCGCGTTGGTCACCTGCTCGTGGAACGCGCCGACGTCGCGGTAGCTCCAGAAGTAGAGCTTCAGGCTCTTCAACTCGACGCAGAGCTTGTCGGCGACGACGTCGATCGTGAAGCGCGCGTAGTCGGGCTGGCCGGTGAGCGGGCAGTTGCATGTGAACTCCGGGATCTCGAAGCGGATCACGTAGTCGCGACCGGGGCTCGGGTTGTCGAAGACATCGAGGTGCGGCTGCGGCGCGCTCGGCGCAATCGATGGCGCGGCGCGGGTCGAGCCGAGGGTGTTGGGACGGGGCTTCGTGGCCATGGCGGGACGGTGCGGCGAGTGCTCGGGATGGGTGGGTCGCGATGCTATCATCCGGCCGCATCACGCGCGCCTTGCGGCCCGATATTTGCCAATTAAATCAATAGCTTAGGCAGTCTTCGCCGCCCTCTCATGCGTCTTCACTCGATCCGGCTCTCGGGCTTCAAGTCGTTCGTCGAACCGACCCATTTCCAGCTTCCGGGCCAGCTCGTCGGCGTCGTCGGCCCGAACGGCTGCGGCAAGTCGAACATCATCGACGCGGTGCGCTGGGTGCTCGGCGAGAGCAAGGCGAGCGAGCTGCGCGGCGAGTCGATGCAGGACGTGATCTTCAACGGCACGACGCTGCGAAAGCCCGCCGGCCGCGCCAGCGTCGAGCTCGCCTTCGACAACACCGAGGCCCGCGCCGGCGGTCCATGGAACCGCTTCTCCGAGATCGCCGTCAAGCGCGTTCTGACGCGCGACGGCACGAGCAGCTACCACATCAACGGCCAGCCGGTGCGCCGCCGCGACATCCAGGACGTGTTCCTCGGCACCGGCCTCGGCCCGCGCGCCTACGCGATCATCGGCCAGGGCACGATCTCGCGGATCATCGAGAGCAAGCCCGAAGAGCTGCGCCTCTTCCTCGAGGAAGCCGCCGGCGTCTCGAAATACAAGGAGCGCCGGCGCGAGACCGAGTCGCGCCTGAAGGACACGCGCGAGAACCTGACCCGCGTCGAGGACATCCTGCGCGAGCTCACCGGCAATCTCGAGAAGCTCGAGGGCCAGGCCGAAGTCGCCGGCCGATACCGGTCGATGCAGCAGGAAGCGCAGACCAAGCTGCACCAGCTCTGGTTTCTCAGGCACCGCGACGCGGCGCGCGAGGAAGAACGCGTCGGTCAGGCCGTGATCGCGGCGACGACGGCGCTCGAATCGAAGAGCGCCGACCTGCGCCGCGCCGAGGCCGAGCTGGAAGCGATCCGCCAGACGCACTACGAGGCCAACGACGCGCTGCACGCGGCGCAAGGCCTGCTCGGCCAGGCCGCGCTCGAGGTCAGCCGGCTCGAGGAGCGGATCCGCTACGTCGCCTCCGGGCGCGAGCGGCTCGCACGCCAGCGCGTCGAGCTCGAGGCGCAGAGCGCCTCGTGGCGGGTGCGCGAAACCGAGGCCGGCGCCGAGCACGAGCGCATCGGCGGCGAGATCGAGGCGGCGGAGGGCACGGCGCAGTCGCTCGCGGTCGATCTCGCTTCTGCCATCGATGCCGCGACCGACGTCGAGGTCAGGCTCCGCGATGCACAGGCGCGAAGTCAGGAGCAGCGCGCAGCCGTCGCTGCCGTGCAGCAGCAGATCCAGGTCCTCGCCGCGGAAGCACGCGGCGTCGACGAGCGCTGGACCCAGGCCGAGGCGCGGCGCGAGCGCCTCGTCGTCGAGACCAAGGGTCTGGTCGCGATCGAGCCCGCCGAGCTGCAGAAGGCGCGCGAGCGCACCGCCGCGGCCGACGCGCGCCATGCGGCCACGCTCGCCACGGTGCAGGATTGGCAGACGCGCATCCCGGCGCTCGCCGACGCGCGCAAGAGCCTGCAGGACCGCGTCAACGACGAGGGCCGGCGCCATGCCGAGCTCAACGCGCGTCTCGCGGCGCTGCAGGCGCTGCAGGAAAAGGTCCAGGTCGAGAACAAGCTCAAGCCCTGGCTTTCGCGCCACGGCCTCGAGTCGCTCGCAGGCCTGTGGACGCGGATCCGCATCGAGGCCGGCTGGGAGGCGGCGCTCGAAGCAGCGCTGCGCGAGCGGCTCGGCGCGCTCGAGATCGGCCGGCTCGACACCGTCCGCGCCTTCGCCGCCGATGCTCCGCCGTCGCGCCTCGCCTTCTTCACGCCGCCCGCGGCGGCGACGCCGTCGTCGCATCGCACGCTGCCGCGCCTGGCCGATCTGCTCCATCTCGGCGACGCCGGCCTGTCGGCATTGCTCGGCGACTGGCTGGAAGGCGTCTACACCGCCGACGATTTCGACGCTGCCCTCGCCGCTCGCTCCAGCCTCACCCACGGCGAAGTGATCATGACCCGCGAGGGCCACGCGGTGAGCCAGTTCGCGGTCGCCTTCTACGCGCCCGACTCGGAGCAGGCGGGCCTCCTCGCACGCGCGCAGGAGATCGAGAACCTGCACCGGCAGACCAAGGCGCAGGCGCTCGTCGTCGAGGAGTCGCGCAGCCAGCTCGTGCGTGCCGAAGCGGCAGCGACCGACGCCGCGGCGCATCTGGCGGCGAGCCAGCGCGAGACGGCAGACCTGCAGTCGCAAGGTCACCGCGAGCACGTCGAGCTGCTGCGCCTGACGCAGCTCGCCGAGCAGACGACGCTGCGCCGCGAGCAGCTCGGCGTCGAGCGCGACGCCGTCGAGGCCGAGCTCGCCGAGCTGACGGAGCGCCGTCGCACCAGTGAAGCCCGGTTCGAGGCGCTCGACGGCGAGCTCGGTGTCGCGCAGGAGCGCCAGGCCGATCTCGACGAGGCCTTGCTCGTCGCGACGGCGGCGCTCGAAGCGGCGCGCGACGAGCGGCGCGCGCTCGAGCGGCGCGTTCAGGAAGTGCAGTTCGAGCAGCGCGCCTTCGCGTCGCGCCGCCAGGAGCTCGAGCGCGCGCGCATCACGGCACGCGAGCAGCTCGAGGCCAACCGCGCGAGCGACGCGGCACTCGTCGACGAGCTCGCGCAGCTCACCGACGAGCCCGCGCAGGCGGAGCTGCAGACCGCGCTCGCGAGCAAGCTCGATCACGAGCAGCGACTCGGCGAGAAGCGCAGCCTCTACGACGACCTCTCGCAAGGCCTGCGCCGCGCCGATGAAGCGCGCATGGGCCACGAGCAGGCGCTCCAGCCGTTGCGCGACAAGGTCATCGCGCTGCAGCTCGAGTCGCAGGCGGCGCGTCTGGGTGGGGCGCAATATCTGGAGCAGCTCGAGGCCGCGGCTGCCGACCGCGACGCGATCGGCCGCGCGATCGAGGAAGGCGGCGTCAAGCTCTCGGGCCTGCAGTCGCGCATCGATGCCCTCAACCGCGACATCGACGCGCTCGGCGCCGTCAACCTCGCCGCGCTCGAGGAGCTCGGCGTCGCGCGAGAGCGAAAAGTCTTCCTCGACGCGCAAAGCGCCGATCTCGGCGAAGCGATGGCCACGCTCGAGGACGCGATCAAGAAGATCGACCTCGAGACCCGCGACCTGCTCGGCTCGACCTTCGACAAGGTCAACGAGCACTTCGGCCGGATGTTCCCGACGCTCTTCGGCGGCGGCATGGCGCGCCTCGTGATGACCGGCGACGAGATCCTCGACGCCGGCGTGCAGGTGATGGCGCAGCCGCCGGGCAAGAAGAACAGCTCGATCCACCTGCTCTCCGGCGGCGAGAAGGCGCTCACGGCGATCGCGCTCGTGTTCGCGATCTTCCAGCTCAACCCGGCGCCGTTCTGCCTGCTCGACGAGGTCGACGCACCGCTCGACGACGCCAACACCGAGCGCTACGCCAAGCTCGTCACCGAGATGTCGAAGGCGACGCAGTTCCTCTTCATCAGCCACAACCGCATCGCCATGGAGATGGCCGAGCAGCTGATCGGCGTGACGATGCAGGAGCAGGGCGTGTCGCGCATCGTCACTGTCGACATGCCCGGAGCGATCCGACTCGCCGAGGCCGCCTGAGGCCGTCGTGAGCACCCTCACGATCGCGTTGGCGTCGCTCGGCGGCGTGGTCCTCGCCGGCGTCATCGCCCACGGCGCGTGGCAGGCGCGCCGCGCCGGTCCGAAGCGCGCCACGCCGAGCATCCGCGAAGAGCCGAGCGCGAACGCGCCGACGTCGGCCGAAAGCGCGTCGACCGACGACGATGCTGCGCTCGACCGTGGCGGTGAAGGCGCCGCAGCGGTGCTGGCACGGCGGCTGTCGAAGCGACTGCCCGTGCCGCTCGACGCGCTGATCGACGCCTTCGTCCCGATCGTGCTCGACGCGCCGATCGGCGGCGACGCGGCGCTCGCGCACCTGCCATCGAAGCGCCACGTCGGCAGCAAGCTCGTCCTCGTCGAAGGGCTCGACGTCGAGAGCGGCCAGTGGCGCGCGCTCGCCGGCGGCGAGCGCTACAGCGAGCTGCAGGGCGGCGTCCAGCTCGCCAGCCGCACCGGCGCGCTCAACGAGATCGAGTACTCCGAATTCGTGCAGCGGATGCAGGCCTTCGCCGAGGCGATCGGCGGCAGCATCGAT
>JAYTHL010000636.1:0-2270 GCA_043732605.1 Rhizobacter sp.
ACGTTGAGCGGGCGCTTGAGCCGGCCCGCGCCGCGCTCGGCCAGCAGCGCGATCATCGTGCCGAGGACCGTCGTGCCCGCGGCCGTCAGCAAGGCGAGAAAGAGTGTGTTCCAGGCGACGCCGCAGCGCAGGCCGCCGACGACGCAGGCCAGGCCCCAGGTGCGCTCGTTGCCGATGCGCTCTGCCAGCGCCGAGAGCGAGATCCGGCCGTTCTCGTCCAGGAACGCACCGGACAGCGACGCCGCGACCGGCCAGGCGACGAAGAGCAGCAGCAGCGCACTGCAGAGGACGATCGCGCTCGCGGTGAACGCGTCGCCGCGCACCCAGCCGAGCCGCGCGACGCCGGCGCCGAGCAGCATCAGCATCGCGAGCAGCACGAGCGCGCCGCCGATGCCGAGGCCGGGCTGGCGGATCGCGAATCCGGCGACGAGCAAGCCGATCGCAGCGACGAGCGCACCCGTGCAGAGCAGCGCGCCTTGACGGCGGCGTCCCGCCGCGCGCCAGCCGACAGACGCGAACGCGATGCCGATCGGCGCGAACCACAGCCACCATCGGCCCTGCATGGCCTGCACGACGCCGCTCGCGCCGTCGCCCGCGCTCCAGACGCGCGGCAGCGACTGCAGCACGCTCTGGTCGGCGAGGAAAGACCAGGGCAGCAGCACGAACGCGCACGCGGCGACGAGGAGCCACGCTCCCACGGCCCCGCTCTCTCGCGGCGTCGTCGACTTCACGCGCGGCTGCCGACGCGGCTACTGCTTCAGTGCCGGGTCCCAATGCTCGGCGATCTTGCCGTTCTCGAGCCGGAACATGTCGAACCAGGTCGTGCTGTACTTGTTCGTCGCGTCCTTCGGGTCGGCGTACTCGCGCGCGAAGCTGAGGATGACGTAGTCGCCCTCGGCGACGACGGCGACCAGCGGCGCCTTGATCCTCGCCTCGATCGGCACGGGCTTCCTGACGCGGGTGAAGAACTCGACGAACGCGGCGCGTCCGGTCGGCACGTTCGGGTTGTGCTGGATGTACGACTCGGCCATGTATTTGTCGGCGAGCTCCATGTGCGCGCCCTCGAACACCTCGCGCCAGAAGTCGTAGACGAAGCGCTTGTTCGCGGCGAGCTTCGCGTCGGCGCTGGCGAGGAGCTTGTCCTGGTCGGCGCTCGCCTGCACGGCGAGCTGGGCCGAGGCGATCGAGCAGCACATCGAACACGCGAGCACGAGCGGGGCGAGGACATTCTTCACGGCAGTCTCCTGAGGCGGTCGAGAGCGATCGTCGCGATGGTCAACGCGGCAGCGAGTTGACGTCCTTTTCCCACTTCGCGATCAGCCGACGCCGCTCCGCGCTGGCGCCGTACTTCGCGTAGTCGTAGTTGATGAACCTGATCGACTTGAAGTCGGGTACGTGCGGATCGATCGGCGTCGCCTTGTTCGACGGCAGCTGGTACTGCTTGGTCGCGGCGCCGAACTGCTGCGCCTGCGCGGTCAGCGCCCATTCGTAGAACTTCTTCGCCTGCTCGAGATTGCGCGCGCCCTTGACGATGCTCATCGAGCCGATCTCCGCGCCCGTGCCTTCCGACGGCGTCACCGTCTCGACCGGAAAGCCCTGGAGCTTCTCGCCCGGGCCGTCGTGGACGAAGCTGATCGACACCGCCGTCTCGCCGCGCGCGACGGCCTTGATCGGCCCCGTGCCAGATCGCGTGTACTGGCCGACGTTCTTGTGCAATGCCTTCAGGTACTCGAACGCCTTGTCCTCGCCCATCAGCTGGACGAGCGTCGCGACCATCGTGTAGGCCGTGCCGCTCGACGCCGGATTGGCGACCTGGATCTCGCCCTTGTAGGCGGGCTTGAGCAGATCGGCCCAGCTGCGCGGCACCGGCAGCTTCTTCTTGGCGAGGAGCTCGGTGTTGTAGCCGAAGCCGAGCGGACCCGAATAGATGCCGACGGTCTTGTAGCCCGACTGCCTCGCCTGCTGCTGCGCCCACTCGTGCAGCTGCGGCAGCGCCGGCGACTTGTATTCCATCGTCAGGTCGTTCTCGGCGGCCTGCAGGTGCGGATCGCCGGTGCCGCCGAACCAGACATCGGTCTTCGGGTTCGCCTTCTCCGCGATGAGCTGGGCGAGCGCTTCGCCCGAGCCCTTGAGCGACATGTTGACCTTGATGCCGGTGGTCTTGGCGAACACGGTCTGGATCATGTTGCACCAGTCGGCCTGCACCGAGCAGATCACGTTGACCTGCCCCTGCGACTGCGCCATCGCCGAGCCGGTCAGGGCCAGGGCGG
>JAYTHL010000637.1:0-7761 GCA_043732605.1 Rhizobacter sp.
TACCTGTTTGAGACCACGGGAAGCTGCACGCTCGGCGGCACCTCGACGTCGCCGACACGCCCGAGGAGCTGCAGACGTTCGCGCGCCTCGTCGTGCGCGAGACGGCCGCCGACACTTTGAGCGTCGACACGCAGACGGTGCGCGACTTCGCCACGATTGCCAACCGGCCAGACAAGACGCACGGTGGTATCAAGAACAACCTGACGGGCGCTCTCGCGCCGCTCAAGAACCCGCTGCTCCGCTACTCCACTGAAGGCAACACCTTCGACCTGCGGGCGTTGCGCAGCGAGCGAATGTCCGTCTACATGACCGTCAAGAAGCCCGACCTGACGCCGCTGCGGCCGATCGTCAACCTGTTCTTCCAGCAGCTCGTCGATCTGAGCTCGATGGTCGAATACGGCAAGGACCCGAGCCACAAGCACGAGGTCCTGCTCGGCATGGACGAGTTCGCGCAGCTCGGCCGGCTCGACTCGATCTTCGAAGGGGTGGCGTTCTTCCGCAGCTTCGGCCTGCGCTTGCTGGCGATCCTGCAGAGCCCGTCCCAGCTGCGCACGAACTACTCGATCGAAGGCGCGAAGACCTTCGAGCAGTCGTTCGACTGCTCGGTGCTCTATACGCCGGACCCGCGTGACATCGAGACGGCCGAGCTCATTTCGAAGCTGCTCGGCAACAACTCTGTCAAGGGCAGGTCGGAGTCGAAGCGCAAAGGGCTTCGAGAGCAAGTACGACTCGACCAGTACGAGCGATCAGAAGCGCGCGCTGAGGCTGCCGCAGGAAATCATGAGGATGCCGGGGGCGAAGCAGATCATCGTCATCTGCGGCCTGGCGCCGATCTTCGCCAACAAGGTGCGGGCGTGGGCAGAGCCGATGCTTCTCACGCGCACCGGCGCTCCGCCCATCCCGCCGAGCAGGCCATGGGGATGGCGAACGATGATTCGCCGGCTTCGGAACGAGAGACACTCAGGGCCGAAAGCAGCTGGATCAAAGCTTGCGCACCGCTTCGGTCAGGCGAAGGCATTCGCGGCCTCACGCGAGCAGGTGGATCTGCGCGTGCTGCTGGCGACGTGGCTTCCATAGTCCCGCGGCGATCATCAGCCTTCTGATGGTCTCCAACCCGAGCGCAATGCCGTGGCGCTCGATGCGCTTCTTGCAGGCCAGAGTCGGTCCGAAGTCGCTGTAGCGCTCTCGAACCAGCTCCATCGCCTGCTCGGCTAGACCAGATGGCAGTCGATGGTTGCTCGGCGGGCCTCGCCGACGCGATGCGAGGCCTGCCGGAACTTCCTCCTTGCATCGGATCATCAGTCGCTCGACTGGCGAGGCGTGATGTCAATTCGCTTGGCGGCGGGACGAAGTGGAGCATTCGATCCCACGGCCTGTTTGGTCGCGCATCAGCCGGTGCTGCTTTGAACGACCGAGACGTGGCAACCATCCGCTTGACCAGGCGGCGTCAGTTGATACGCTCGCTTCAAGGCCAGCGGCACGCGCACCCGCGCGGCACGGCGAGTATTTGGAGGGAAACCGAACTAGTCAGTCCGTGGGCCTCTTCGTCGAGTCGACCTGCGCTTGGATTTGCGCCTGGGCAAGAGAGGCGTACAGCGGTGGGCTGAGCAGCCGCGAGACGAGGCTCGCTACCAACGCGCACGCCATCAGGCTCAACACCATCGCGTGGCCATCGATCATCTCCATGACGATGATGAAAGCGGTGAGTGGCGCCTGGGTCGCCGCGGCCAGGAAGCCGGCCATCCCGAGCGCGATGAGGGCCGCGTGATTCTCCTGGCCGACGAACAGCGCGATGTCGTTGCCGATGCCTGCGCCGATCGCAAGCGAGGGTGCGAACAGTCCGCCCGGCACGCCGCTCCACACCGTGAGCCACGTCGCGACGAGCTTGCTGAACCCATAGACGATGGGCGCACTCTGGGTGCCGTCGAGCAAGGCGCGGGTATAGCCGTAGCCGCTGCCCCAGGTCGCCCCGTCTGTGGCCAATCCGATCAGCGCCACGGCGGCGCCGCAGGCGGCGGCGAACCAGATCGGATGACGTGCGCGCCACGCACTGACGCGGTCCGCGCTGCCGGCCAGCGAGCGCAGGAGCAGGCGCGAGAACAGTCCGCCGACCGCACCGCTGACCAGCGTGACCAGCAGCCCCGGGCCGAGCAAGGACCAGCCGATCGAAGGCACCTGGATCACGCCGAAGTAGGTTGAGTTGCCGTACGCCGAAACCGCGATCAGGCCCGCCAGGACGATGGCGGCGACGAGCAGGCCGCTCGAGCGCTGCTCGGGTCGACGCGACAGCTCCTCGATCGCGAACATGACGCCAGCCAGCGGCGCATTGAACGCCGCCGCGATGCCGGCCGCGCCGCCGGCGATGAGGAGACCGTGCTCGCTGATGGCCGTCCGCTCCGGGAGCCAGCGTCGCACACTGTGCATGACACCGGCCGCGATCTGTACCGACGGGCCCTCCCTGCCGAGCGAGAGCCCCGCCAGCAGGCCCCAGGCGGTCAGCAACAGCTTGGCCAAAGCCAGGCGCAGCGAGACGAAGAGGCGAACGTCCGGTGGGGCGACAGCGGTGTCGAGCGCCGCCATCACTTGCGGGATGCCGGAGCCGGCCGCGCCGGAAGCAAAGCGCCGCGTCACCCACACGCCTGCCGCCGTCGCCAAGGGCACCCAGAGCAGCGGCGCCCACCACGCGAGCGCGGCGATTCGGTGGAACCCGACCAGCGCCAAGTCGGTCAACCAGGTGAAGGCGACGATCGTGAGACCAGCGAGCGCCGCGAAAGTCAGCACCAGAGCGCGCGTGATCCAGGGCCGCCAATCACTGAGCTCGCGGCGCACCGCACGGACGGGATCGTGATCGGTCTTCATCAACGTTGGAGACCTGGGAGCGGCTTCGCACATGCGCGCAGCTCCATCACGTCGCCATTTCCGGCGCGCGGCGCCGAAGCAACGAGCGGTTCGCAGCGCTCGCGCTGGCAGAGCTCGTATCCGGCCGCGAAATCAGACTGCGTGAGCCGCAGCACATCGAGCGGCGGCAGGTGCGGGTCGTAGTGCCAGACGCCATGGTCGAAGCTGCTCCCCGCCGGCACCTCCATCCCCGCGCCGTTGCCGCGGATGCGCGCCTCGGTCAGCAGCAACTGACTGCCGGCGACGCGCCAGTCCTCTTCCCAGCGGATCTTCTCTATCGAGTGCGTCCAGGCCAGAGTGAAGCTCTCGATCGCCAGCGCCACGATCAGCCCGCCCGCGGTCACGCAGACGGGCATCAGATCGTGACCGGAACCGAGAGGCCGCGGGTGCGCCACAGGTTCCAGCCGATGACGACGGCCGCGAGCGCGAAGCCGATCTCATCGGTGAGCGGAATCGCGGCGACGAGGAGCGCGGCGGCGAGGAAGGCCAGCATGCGCTCGACCAGGCTCATGGGCCCACGCAGGAACCCGACCACCGTGCCGCCCCAGAGGACGATCGCGGTCAGCGCCTTGAACGTGACGTAGACGACGTCGGTCCACGCGTACGTGCCCTGAAGCATCAGCGACGGGTCGTAGATGGCGATGAACGGAACCGCGAAGCCGGCGATCGCGATCTGGGTCGCCTTGATGCCGGTCCGCATCGGCGAAGCACGCGAGATCGACGCTGCAGCGAAGGCGGCAAGCGCCACCGGCGGCGTCAGGTCGGCCATGATGCCGAAGTAGAAGACGAACATGTGGCTGACGATCAGCGGCACGCCGAGCTTGAGCAGCGCCGGCGCGGCGATCGAGCTGGTGATGATGTAGTTCGGGATCGTCGGGATGCCCATGCCGAGAATGAGACACACGATCATCGTCAGGCACAGGGAAAGAAAGAGGCTCTTCTCTCCGACGCTCAGGATGAAGCCGGCAAAGCTCGACGCCGCGCCGGTCAGCGTGAGCACGCCGATGATCACGCCGACCACCGCGCACGCAATGCCGACGCCGAGCGCCTGCTTGGCGCCGGCGATCAGGCTTTCGCGCAGCGAGCGCAGCGTGGCCCGGCCGCCATGGACCCAGGCGCACAGGCCCACCAGGACGGCGATGAGCGACAGCACCGGCACGATGCCCCACTTCGCGAACGAGGACGCGCCGACGCCCAGAGCGATCCAGAAGACGTAGCGAAGGGCGGTGCTCGAGACGCGCGCCGCGAGCGCCGCGCCGAGCACGAGGATGGCCGTCAGCGCCAGCCCCACCATGCCGGCGAACATGGGCGTGAAGCCGTGAAAGAGCATGTAGACCAGCGCGGCGAGCGGCAGCACCAGGTGCCAATGCTTCGTCAGGGCGGTCCACGGATTGGGGCACTGGTCCTTCGGCAAGCCGGTGAGGTGCGCGCGACCGGCCTCGAGGTGGACCATCATGAAGGCGGTGAAGTAGTACAGGAACGCCGGAATCACCGCGGCCTTGACGATGGCGGCGTAGGGCACGTTGAGCGTCTCGGCCATGATGAACGCCACCGCACCCATCACCGGCGGCATGATCTGGCCGCCCATGCTCGCCGTCGCTTCGACGGCACCGGCGAATACCGCCGAGTAGCCGAACCGCTTCATCAGCGGGATCGTGAACTGGCCGACGGTCAGCACGTTGGCGACGCCCGAGCCGGAGATCGTTCCCATCAGGCCCGAGGAGATGACGGCGACCTTGGCCGGACCGCCCTTGGTGTGACCGACCAGGCCGAGCGCGAGATCGTTGAAGAGCTTGATCATCCCAGCGTGCTCGAGGAACGCGCCGAACAGGATGAACAGGAAGATGTAGGTCGCCGAGACCAGCGTCGGAATGCCGTAGATACCCTCGGTGCCGAAGGCGAGCTGGTCGACGATCTGGGCGTAGTCGTACGGCCGATGCGCGAGCGCGCCGGGCAGGTACTGACCGAACAGGCCGTAGAGCAGGAACAGGGCACAGACGATCGGCAGCGCGACGCCGAGAACGCGCCGCGCCGCCTCGAAGACGAGAGCCACCACGGTCGTGCCGACCGCCAGGTCGAGCAGCGTCGGATCGCCGGCACGCTGGATCAGCGCCGCCTCGAACACCCATTGATAGAGGCCCAGCGCGAAGCCGAGGAACGCGAGCAACCAGTCGAGCGGCGGCACGCGCGTCATCTGCCGCCCGCGCTTGATCATCGGGTAGAGCACGAAGACCATCAGCAGCAGGAAGCCGACGTGGATCGAGCGCGTGATCAGGCTCGACAGCGGCGAGAACGCGGCGATGCTCAGCTGATAGGCCGAGAACAGCAGCGCCGCCGCGCTCACGAAGGCGAGCGACGCGCCGCCGAGCCGGCGCTGCAGACCGTGCTCCAGAAACTCGGGTGCAGCGGATTCACCCGGGTCGGTCGCTACGGTATTGCGAGGAGGCGATTCGTTCACTGCGTTGCCGGTCTCGCCGCGCGGCTACTTCAGCAGGCCGATTTCCCTGTAGTACTTCTCTGCGCCGGGATGCAGCGGCACCGGCATGCCCTTCAACGCGCTCTCCTTCTTGATCGCCTTGCCGGCGGAGTGCGCGGCGACGAGCGCGTCGAGGTTTTCCCACATCGACTTGGTGAGCTTGTAGACGGTGTCGGTCGAGACGCCTTCGTGGGTGACGAGGAAGTTCTGGATCGCGATCGCGGCAACGTCCTTGGTCTGACCTTCGTAGGTGTTGGCCGGCACGATCGCCGGCAGATAGGCCGGGTCGCCGATCTTGGCGACGACGTCGGCCGGAATCTCGACGACGACGATCTTCATCGACGCCGCCAGATCGCGCAGCGCCGAGACGCCGAGGCCGGCCGACTGCAGCGTGACATCGAGCTGTCGATTCTTCATCAGCTCGACCGATTCCCCGAATGGCAGGTACTCGACCTTGGCCAGGTCCTTGTAACTCAGGCCGGCGGCCTTGAGCACTGCGCGCGCGTTCAGCTCGGTTCCCGACTTGGGCGCACCGACGGAGACCCGCTTGCCCTTCAGGTCGGCCAAGGTCTTGATGCCCGAATCGGCGCTGGCGACGATCTGGATGTAGTTCGGATAGATGCCGGCGATGCCGCGCAGCTTCTTCAGCGGCGCGGCGAAACCGGCGTCGGCATCGCCTCTCCAGGCATCGGAGAGCGCGTCGCCCAGCGTGAACGCGACTTCGCCGCGACCGGACTGGAGCAGGTTCAGGTTCTCGGCCGAGGCCTTGGTGGCCTGCACCGAAACCTTGTCACCAGGCAAGGCCTTGCCGTAGATCTGGCTGAGCGCCACGCCCATGGGGTAGTACACCCCGCTGGTGCCGCCGGTCAGGACGTTGACGAACTCGGCAGCGTGTGCCATCAGGGGCGCGCAGGACAATACGAGGCTGGCGACGATTGCGCCACTGACGGGGTTTTTCATGCGGTCTCCATTCGGGTCTTGTTCGCGCCCCCCGGTCGGTCATTCCGCACTGGCGAGCTCATGCGACGCATGGTATCCCGTGCATCCCGATCCCTTGCAAACGTTCACCGGTCGTCGCGCACTCGTCGCTGAAACAGATACCGCGCGCCTGGTCGCCTAAGTGCGCCACGCCGTTGTTTACTGGAAGAACACCGCGGCTGCGACGATGGTTGCTACGAGTGCCCCTACCAGCAGTCCACCGGACCCGGTCGATTCGTCCTCGAACCCCGCTTGAGCAGCGACACCCCCGCCGGGTTGGGCGCATTGACGATCACCGTCAGACCACCGTCCGCGACGGCGCCTGCCACTTCAGTGCTCTTGCCCGACCGTTCGCGCACCGGTGACCTCGTCCGAAGCCGCATGCCTGCGATTTCACAAGATCGGCCCGCGATTAGCCTGACGGCTGCTGATGAGCCAAGGCCGCGCACATGCCGCGGCGCGTTGACGGTGCTTGATCGAGCCGGCCTCGAGACGGCGGCGCGCGCCTGCCACGCAACGGATCGAAGGAGCTTCACCGGCGTGTTCACTCGCGGGCGGCAGGGAATCGCCTGACAGCGTTGGGTGGCTTGCCTTCAATCGAGATTGGATTGCAAAGCGATTTCTTCGCGTTCGGTTTGATGGGTGGCGACCCGCGCCATGTCGCCCAGTTCCCGCGCCAGAAATCGAGTAACGTGATTCGCTGTCAGCATACCCAGAAGATGGTTGTGGGCATCAACGACGGGCAATCTGCGAATGCTCTTGCCGCGCACGTGCCATATCGCGTCGTACACCAGCTCGGATTCAAAGGCCGTTTCGACGTTGCTCGCCATCAGATCCTCGGCACGCAGGACAGCAGGATCGATGTCCATGGCCAGCACCTTGACGACCAAGTCGCGGTCCGTCACCACGCCGACCGGTGTCAGCAGCCCTTCGTGCTCGTCGACGACGACGACGTCGCCGACGGTGCGCTCGCGCATGAGGCGGGCAAGCTCTCGCGCACTGGTTTCTCGACGGCACGTGACGACCGAGCGTGTACAGGTTCACCGATGTGCATTGCGTTTCCCCATCGTCGCGCGCCCGGCTTCAGCTTCATTTGCCATGGCCCGGGTCGCCCGCCGAGCTCGGGACTGGCCATGACCCCGTCCGTGCGGTGGAAGACATGCGCGCGCCGGACAGGCGAACTTATTGGGCCGAGAATCGCGCCGAAGCGTTTCGTCGTCGACGGAACCCGTGGAAGATCGTTCGCGTCGAAGGAGTTGTGCCTTGAAGGTTGGCGTGGAGCACGAGCACACCGAACTGTTGCGTCAGCTTCAGAAGAACTCCTTCGACTACTTCACGCACGAGGTCAATCCGGCGAACGGACTGATTCTCGACAAGACCGAGGAGGACTGGCCGGCCAGCATCGCCGC
>JAYTHL010000638.1:0-2266 GCA_043732605.1 Rhizobacter sp.
TCGATCGCGCCGCGCAACGCGCCGGCCTGCGTGGCACGGCACCGGCCGACGCGCGTTGACCTGGGAGAACTTCATGATCGCCCCACGCCGCAGTGCCGCTGTCGCCATCCTTCTCGCAGGCCTCGTTGCGTTCGCGGCGCTGGCGCAATCGGGCAAGCCCTTGCGCATCCTCGTCGGTTACTCGGCCGGCGGTGCCGTCGACGCGCTGGCGCGCAGCGTCGGCCAGCAGATCGCGGCGACGTCGAAGGAGACGGTGATCGTCGAGAACAAGCCGGGCGCGAGCACGAACATCGCCGTCAAGGCGTTGATCGACAGCCCGCCCGACGGCCAGACACTGCTGATGGCCGCCAACGCGCTCGCCGCCAACGGCGCGCTGTTCGATCCGCCGCCCTTCGACATCGCGCGCGACATCGTGCCGGTGGCGATGGTCGGGCGCGTGCCGGTGGTGATCGCGACCAGCGTCGAGTCGAAGATCGACAGCCTCGCCAAGCTGATCGACGCAGCGAAGAAGCAGCCGCACACGGTGACCTACGCGACGCCGGGCAACGGCTCGACGCCGCATCTCGTGATCGGCCTGTTCGAGCGCACCGCCGGCATCTCGCTGCTGCACGTGCCCTACAAGGGCGGCGCGCCGGCGATCGCCGACGTGCTCGGCGGTCACGTGATGCTGGTCGCCGTCAACGTCCTCGAAGTGTTGCCTCTCGTGTGCGGCGGCAAGCTGAAGGTGCTCGCGGTGATGAGCAAGGCGCGCACGTCTGTGCTGCCCGACGTGCCGACCGTTGCCGAGTCGGGCTATCCGCAGTTCGAGGCGTCGGTCTGGTACGGCCTGGTCGCACCGGCGAAGACGTCGCCGGCGGTGGTCGCGCGTCTCAACGCGCAGGTGCAGCTGGCGCTGGAGTCGCCGACCGTGAAGCAGATGCTCGCCGATGCCGGTGGCGAAGCGTTCCCGGGGATGCCCGAGCAGTTCTGCGCGTTCTTCCAGTCGGAGCGCGCGCGCTACGAGAAGCTCATCCGCGACGCCGGCATCAAGCCGGACTGACGCTCTGTCGCCGCGCGACAATTGCAGCATCCACCGACCGATGCGAGCGACTGCCATGGCCCTGAACGCGACCGACACCACCTTCCTCCAGAAGGCGTTCGAGCAGGCGCAGAAATCCTACGACGAGGGCGGCCTGCCGATCGGCGCGGCGATGGTCGAGGGTGGCGCGCTGATCGGCGTCGGCCACAACCGGCGTGTCCAGGACGGCGACCCGACGGCGCACGGCGAGATGGACTGCTTTCGCCGCGTAGGCCGCCGGCCCGACTACCGCGGCGTCTCGCTCTACACCACGCTCAGCCCCTGCATGATGTGCGCGGGCACGGTCGTGCAGTTCGGCATCGGCCGCGTCGTCGTCGGCGAAGACCAGTCCTTCCCCGGCAACATCGCCTTTCTGCGCGAGCACGGCGTCGAGGTCGTGCTCGCGAACGATGCGCAGTGCACCGAGCTGATGTCGCGCTTCATCCGCGAGCAGCCGACGCTCTGGTTCGAGGACATCGCCGGGCGCGAGAACGTCTAGTGCGTTCTCGCTGATCGACGACGGGCCGCGCGTTCAGGCGACGCCGGCGGCGCTGCCCCGGATCGGCGACACCGGCTGGTGCACGGTGCGCATCAGGATCGTCTCGGCCGGCTCGCCGGCACGCACGCGGACGAGCCACGCCTCGGGGTCGTACTCGACGCCGATCGGGTTCTCGGCGAAGTGCGGGCCGCCCATGAAGGCGTTGGCCTCGTCGTTCGACGCGTAGCTGTCGACCTGGAACTCCATCTGGTTGCCGTCGGGGTCGCCGTAGTACATCGACACGGTGACGCCGTGGTGGATGCACCAGTAGGGCACGATGCCGAGCTCCTTCAACTGTGCGTAGTTCTCGAACAGCTCGCGCAGCGAGGCGTAGGTGTAGGCGACGTGGTCGACGCCGACGATGCCCGTGCGGTCGAGCTGCGTGCCCTCGGGGTCGACGACCGCGAGGTTGATGAAGGCGAAGCGGTGGTGCTCGTCGTCGTAGGTGAGGAAGGCCAGCACCGGGTCCTGGTGCTGGATGCGGGCGTCGAACACCGCCTGGTACCAGCGCAGCATCGCGTCGAAGCGGCGTGTGCGGTAGACGACGTGGACGAATTTCGCGGGACGGATGCGCGCCATGGTGTCTCCTGAGTCGACCGTTGCAGCCACTGCGTCCGGCGCCGCGTTCGGCTGCCAGAATGCGTCGCTCGGTCCGGTGGAGAAGTCTAATG
>JAYTHL010000639.1:0-2264 GCA_043732605.1 Rhizobacter sp.
TCGCTGCGCTCGCTCCTCGACCTCGATCTCGACTGGCTCGCACCCGGCCACGGCTTTCTCATGGCGCAGCCGCGCGAGGCGATGGCAGCGATCGTCGCGCATCGCCTGAAGCGCGAGGCCAAGGTCGTCGACGCCCTCGAAACGCTGGGGCCGGCGCCGATGTCGGCGCTGCTCGGCCATGTCTATGCCGACGTGCCCGCGCACCTGCATCCGATGGCGCTGCGCTCGCTCACCGCGCACCTGCTGAAGCTGCAGGCCGAGCGCCGCGCCGACGAAGCGGAAGGGCGCTGGTCGCTCCAGCCCGCGGGTCGCTGAGCCGTCAGCGCGCGAAGCCGACGCCGAGCGCGGCGAGCGCGTCGATGTCGGTCGCGGCGAAGCCCCAGTCGCGCAATGCCGCGATGCCGCCTTGTCCGCGCTCGGGCGGCGGCGTGCGCGCGGCGCCCGGCGTGCGCGTGAAGCGCGGCGCCGGCGCGGGCTGATCGACGCCGCCGAGCGAGACGCTGCCCGAGCGGGCGACGACATGTGGATGCGCCCGCGACTCGGCGAAGGTGAG
Organism: Rhizobacter sp.; assembly: GCA_043732605.1. GTDB lineage: Bacteria > Pseudomonadota > Gammaproteobacteria > Burkholderiales > Burkholderiaceae_C > Schlegelella_A. The sequence goes on from JAYTHL010000639.1 coordinate 554, forward strand.
GACAGGCGCGACGCAGGCATCGGAGCCTTCGAACGCGGCGACCCACGCGTCGCGGTTTCGCTCCTTGAATCGGCCGGCGATCAGCTCGCGCAGGCGCGGCCAGGCGCGGCGATCGTTCTGCTCGGCGGCCAGCGCGGCATCGAGGCCCAAACGCACCAGCAGCTCGGCGAAGAACTTCGGTTCGATCGCGCCGACGGCGACGTGTTTGCCGTCGCCGGTTTCGTACGTGTCGTACCAGGGCGCGCCCGAGTCGAGCATGTTGGCGCCGCGGCTCTCGCTCCACAGGCCGGCCGCCGCGAGCCCGGCGAACATGGTCGAGAGCACCGCGGCGCCGTCGACCATCGCCGCGTCGACGACCTGGCCGCGCCCGCTCGTCCGCGCCTCGATCACCCCGCAGGCGATGCCGAACGCCAGCAGCATGCCGCCGCCGCCGAAGTCGCCGACGAGATTGAGGGGCGGCACCGGCGCCTCGCCGACCCGGCCGATCGCGTGCAGCACGCCGGAGAGTGCGATGTAGTCGATGTCGTGGCCGGCGCGCGCGGCGAGCGGTCCGTCCTGTCCCCAGCCGGTCATGCGGCCGTAGACCAGGCGCGGATTGCGCCCGAGCATCGCTTCGGGTCCGAGGCCGAGACGCTCCATCACGCCAGGGCGAAACCCTTCGATGATCGCGTCGGCCTTCTCGGCAAGCCGAAGGGCGGCTTCTGTACCGCCTGCGCTCTTCAGATCGAGCGTCACCGATCGGCGCCCGCGCAGCATCACGTCGAAGCGACGCTCGCGGCCGAAGCCGAGCTCGCCGTCGACCGGGCGGTCGACGAGCAGCACGTCGGCGCCCATGTCGGCGAGCATCATCCCGGCGAAGGGGCCGGGACCGATGGCTTCGAACTCGAGGACGCGCAGGCCGGAGAGCGGACCCATGCGCGGGCTACATGTTCCGCCGGTACTGCCCACCGACCTCGAACAGCGACTCCGTGATCTGCCCGAGCGAGCACACGCGCACGGCGTCGACCAGCACGTCGAAGACGTTGCCGTTGGCGATCACCGTCTCCTGCAGACGCTTGAGCATCGCCGGCGACTCGCTCGCGTGGCGCGACTGGAAGTCGGCCAGACGGGCGAGCTGGCTCTGCTTTTCCACATCGGTCGAGCGCTGCAACTCGACCGGCTTCGCGGCCGCCTCGCCGTGCGGGTTGCGGAAGGTGTTGACGCCGACGACCGGGTACTCGCCCGAGTGCTTCAACATCTCGTAGTGCATCGACTCTTCCTGGATCTTGCCGCGCTGGTAGCCGGTCTCCATCGCACCGAGCACGCCGCCGCGCTCGGCGATCTTCTCGAACTCGGTGAGCACGGCCTCTTCGACCAGCTCGGTCAGCTCGTCGACGATGAACGAGCCCTGGTTCGGGTTCTCGTTCTTCGCCAGGCCCCACTCGCGGTTGATGATCAGCTGGATCGCCATCGCGCGGCGCACGCTGTCCTCGGTCGGCGTCGTGATCGCCTCGTCGAAGGCGTTGGTGTGCAGCGAGTTGCAGTTGTCGTAGATCGCGATCAGCGCCTGCAACGTGGTGCGAATGTCGTTGAACTGGATCTCTTGCGCATGCAGGCTGCGGCCGCTGGTCTGCACGTGGTACTTCAGCTTCTGCGATCGTTCATTGGCGCCATAGCGGTCGCGCATCGCCACCGCCCAGACGCGGCGTGCCACGCGCCCCAACACTGTGTA
>JAYTHL010000640.1:0-2250 GCA_043732605.1 Rhizobacter sp.
GCGCACGAAGACGACGGCGAAGGCGTAGGCCCAGAACGAGAGCGTCATCAGCAGCATCGCCGTCAGCATCACGCTGGCCATCTTCGGCGAGCTCGTCACGCTGACGCTGGCGCCCTGGTGCAGCGTGTTCCACCACACGACCGAGAAATAGATGATCGGCACGTTGATGCTGCCGACGATCGCCAGCAGCGCGCCCGCACGATCGGCGCGGCGCGTGTCGTCGATGGCCGAGACCAGGGCGAGGTAGCCGCCGTAGAGAAAGAGCAGGATCAGCTCGGAGGTGAGGCGCGCGTCCCAGACCCACCACGTGCCCCACGTCGGCTTGCCCCAGAGCGAGCCGGTCCAGAGGGCGAGGAAGGTGAACATCGCCCCGGTCGGCGCGATCGCGCGCGCGACGATCGACGCGAGCCGGGCATTGAAGGCCCAGCCGATCGCGGCCCAGAAGGCCATCACGACGTACAGCACCATCGACATCCACGCGGCGGGCACGTGGATGAAGATGATCCGGTAGGCATCGCCCTGGGTCGCGTCGGTCGGCGCCTTCAAGAGGCCGAGGTAGAGGCCGATGCCGGCGAGGATCGTGGCGATCGCGGCGAACCACGGCACGAGCTTGCCCGCGAGCGGATAGAACGCCGCGGGCGATGCGAATCGGAACCACGCGATCGGTCGGCTCATGGTCGAGTTGGCAAGGTCATTCGGTGGCGATGCGCAGCGCTGCCGCGGTCGCCGGCGGTGCGAGGAGCGACATGAAGATCAGCACGGCGCCGAGCAGCGAGAAGTGGCCGCGCGGCGAGAGGCCCGCATCGACCGCGCCGACCGCACCGGCACCGAAGATGATGACTGGAATGCAGAGCGGCACGATGATCAGGATCAAGAGAACGGCGGCGCTGCGCAGGCCGAGCGTCAGCGCCGCGCCGAGGCCGCCGAGCAGGCTCATCACCGGCGTGCCGAGCACCAGGCTCGCCACCAGCGCAGCGATCGCCACCGGCGCCATGTCGAAGAGCAGGCCGAAGACGGGAGCTGCGACGACCAGCGGCAAGCCGGTCACGAGCCAGTGCGAGAGTGCCTTGGCCACAACGATCGCCAGCCGCCCGCCAGGTACGAGCAGCATCTGCTCGAGCGAGCCATCGGCCAGATCGCCGGCGTAGAGCTGCGTCACGGAGAGCATCGCGGCGAGCAGCGCCGCGACCCAGACGACGCCGGGCGCGATCTGGCGCAGCATCTGCGGCTCCGGTCCGACGCCGAGCGGGAACAGGCTCACCGCGACGGTGAAGAAGGCGAGCGGCAGCAACGCGTCGACAGGCCGTCGCGCAGCCAGGCGCAGATCGCGGCCGACCAGCGCGGCGAAGGTGCTCATGCAAAGGCGGGCTCATGCAGATGCACCTGGACGGGAACGGGATCGGCGATCGGCACCGGAACGTGGCTCGTGAGGACGACGCTTGCACCGCGGCGCGCATGCTCCGCGATCAGCGTCGCGAGCGCGTCGACGCCGGCCGCGTCGAGCGCGTCGAAGGGCTCGTCGAGTAGCCATGGCAACGGCTCGCGCTGGGCGGCGAGACGGGCGAGGGCGACGCGACGGCGCTGGCCTTGCGAGAGCGTGCGCACGAAGGCATCGCGCCGGCTGAGGAGACCGAAGCGCTCGAGGGCGGCATCGACATCGGCGTCGTCGACTTGCGCGTCGGCGAGATCGAGCAGGAAGCGCAGCGACTCGCGCACCGTGAGCTCGTCCTTGATGGCGTTGGCGTGCGCGAGGTAGACGAGGCGCGGCGCGTCGTCGCCCGCGTCTTGCCACGCGATCGCTCCCGCGCTCGGTGCCGACAGGCCCGCGAGCGTGCGCAGCAGCGTCGTCTTGCCCTGGCCGTTGGCGCCGCGCAGCCAGACGATGTCGCCTGGTGCGGCGCCGAAGCTCGTCGGCGCGAACAGGACGCGGTCGCCGCGGCTGCAGACGAGATCGCGCACGGCGAGCGTCGCCGCGCGCCGAGTCACCGGAAGCTCCTGTTGCTGCTCGCCCATCGATCGATACGACCCGCCGGCCTCATTTTGGTTGTGGCGGATTGTCGCGGAATGAGCCATGGGCTCGGGTAGCCGGTTGTGAGCGACCGTACACGGCGCTGGCCCGGGCGTCGGGCGGCGTCGATCGTGCGGTTTTCCCGCTTTCGTCGCGTCAGACCGGAGCGGCGGCGAGCTCGAAGTAGCGCTGCGCGGTGAACGCGATCGTCGCCACCGCGATCGAGGCGCCGGTCGCTAGGG
>JAYTHL010000641.1:0-2246 GCA_043732605.1 Rhizobacter sp.
CGCCGCGCGCAGATCGACTCGGCCTCGCCGATCACGTCGGCGACGCAGGCGTCGCGCACCGGGTCGGTGGTCGCGCGGATGTCGAGCGTGAACTCGCAGCGTCCGGGCACGACGTTGGTCGAGCCGTTCGGCACCGCGAGCATGCCCATCGTGCCGACGAGGTTCGGCGCCGCGGCCGCGCGCTTCTCGAGAAAGACCGCGAGCTCGGCGACGGCGGCGGCGGCGTCGCGACGCGTGCCCATCGGCGTCGTGCCGGCGTGGCTCGCCATGCCGCGCACCTCGCCGGCGAAGCGCCGGCCGCCGTTGATCGACGTGACGATGCCGAGCGGCAAACCGAGCCCGTTCAGCACCGGACCCTGCTCGATGTGGACCTCGACGAACGCGAGGTAGCGGCGCGGGTCGCGCTTCAGGGCGGCGATCGCGGTGCGCGTCGCCGGCAGGCCAGCATGGCCCATCGCGTCCTGCATCGTCACGCCGTCGGCGTCGCGCTGCGCGAACCAGCTCGCATCGAACTGGCCGACGAGCGCGCCCGAGCCGAGGAAGGTCGCCTTGTAGCGCTGGCCTTCTTCCTCCGCGAAGCCGACGACCTCGATCGCGTACGGCAGGCGCCGGCCGGCGCGGTGCAACTCGCGCACGACGATCATCGGCACGAAGATGCCGAGGCGGCCGTCGTACTTGCCGCCGTTCCTCACGGTGTCGTAGTGCGAGCCGGTGAGCAGCGTCTTCGCATCGGGTCCGGCCGCGTCGTACGCGCCGACGACGTTGCCGACGGCGTCGATGGCGACGCGGTCGAAGCCGCACTCGCGCATCCAGGCCGCGATCTGCGCTGCGCACGCGCGGTGCGCGTCGGTCAGGTACGTCACGGTGAGCTGGCCGTTCTCGGCGAAGCCGCGGTCGGAGTGGCGTGCGAGCAGCTCGGCGCAGTCCCATGCCTGCCGCCCGAGCAGCGGCGGCGCGTCGAAGCGGTCGTCGAGGCGCAGCTCGGCGACGCGGTGGACGTTGCGCAGACCCTCGGCGAACTCGAAGTCGGGATGGTGCTCGAGCCGGCGCTCGAAGGTCGCGATGATCGCGGCCTTCGAGAGTCCGTCGCCGCGCGGTCCGCGCACGGCAAGCATGAACGGGAAGCCGAAGCGGTCGCGGTAGGCAGCGTTGAGGCGTGCGATCGTTGCGAGCTCGGCGGGCGTGCAAGCGGTGAGGCCGACGGTGCCTTGCTCGCGGCTCGATTCGCGCGTCAGCGTTCCGGTCGCCATCGCCTTGCCCGCCAGCTCGGGATGCGACCTCAGCAGCGCGAGCTGGTCGTCGTGGCCGGCCTCGGTCACGACCTCGACGAGCGCACGCTTGAGCTGCGCGAGCGAGCGGAACGGACCGCGCGGCCAGGCTCGCTCGGCGACCCAGGGCGAGTGCTCGTACGTGCCCGCCAGAAGCGCGACGAAGTCTGTGTGCGACGACGCGTTCAGGCGATCGAGGGTGAGCGGCCTGCTCATGACGAAAACGGGTGCTCGCTCCGCCAATGACGCGCGATGTCGATGCGGCGCGCGATCCAGACATGCTCGTGCGCCTGCACGTGGTCGAGGAAGCGGCGCAGCGAGCCGATGCGTCCGGGCTTGCCGAGCAGCCGGCAGTGCATGCCGATCGACATCATCTTCGGCCGGTCGAGGCCGGCCGGATCGCCTTCGGCGTAGAGCGCGTCGAACGAGTCGCGCAGGTAGGTGAAGAAGTGATCGCCGGTGTTGAAGCCCTGCGTCTGGACGAAGCGCATGTCGTTGGTGTCGAGCGCGTACGGGACGACGAGATGGGCGCGCGTGTCGCCGGCCGTCGTCTCGACCTCGGTCCAGAACGGCAGGTCGTCGCCGTAGTAGTCGCTGTCGTACTCGTAGCCGCCGTGCTCGACGACGAGGCGGCGCGTGTTCGGGCTGTCGCGGCCGGTGTACCAGCCGAGCGGCCAGGCGCCGCCGGTGAGCTCCCGGATCACGCGCGTGGCGATGTCGACGTGGCGCCGCTCCGTCGCCTCGGGCAGGTTCTGGTAGTGGATCCAGCGCAGGCCGTGGTTGGCGATCTCGTGGCCGCGGCCCATGAACTCGCCGACGAGCTCGGGGTAGCGCTCCAGCGCCGTCGCGATGGCGAACACCGTGAGAGGCAACGCACGCGATTCGAACTCGCGCAGGATGCGCCAGAGGCCGACGCGCGAGCCGTACTCGTACATCGACTCCATCGTCATGTGCCGGTTCTCGTAGGCCTGCGCGGTG
>JAYTHL010000642.1:0-7647 GCA_043732605.1 Rhizobacter sp.
TCGATGCCCTCGTCGGTCTGTATGACCTGAACTCGGGGTTCTACGCGACCGACGCGTCGTCGCTCCTCATCCATCCGGCCTTCGGCGTCGGTGCCGAGCTGGCCCAGACCGGCAGGAACGGCCCGTCGATCTTTCCGGATCTCGCAGCCGGCGTTCGGGTGCGGGCTCGCTCGCCGCGATGCCGGCGTGCGCGGCCCGCGGCCGCATGGCGTCGGCGTCGGCCACGCTCGTCGGCGTGCGCTGGATCTGGAGCCTGCCAGGTGGCGACGAGTGAGCCCGGGCGTGCGAGCCCGCGCGCCATGGCACCGCTCTTGCACAGGCCCGGACGGCCCCCTGCCCGGGCCGACCCGTATAGGCGTTCGCCCCCCGGCGAATAGCATCGCCGGGATCCGGCGTCGGCGCATGGGTGCGCCGAGCCGACAACACCGAGGTGGCCATGGAAGAGCGTGAACTGCGTGCCCTGATCGAAGATGTCCGCACCGAAAAGCTACCGCGGCGCAGCTTCATCGAGCGGATGGTGGGCCTCGGCCTGACCGCGCCGATGGCGTCGATGATGCTGATGCACTCCGGCATCGCGCAGGCGCAGTCCGCGCCCGCGTACAAGCCGACCAAGCGCGGCGGCGGCGGCGCGCTCAAGACCCTCTGGTGGCAAGGGCCGACGCTGCTTCAGCCGCACTTCGCCAACGGCACCAAGGACCAGGAAGGCTCGCGCGTCTTCTACGAGCCGCTCGCCATCTGGGACAACGACGGCAACCTCGTGCCGATCCTCGCCGCCGACATTCCGAGCGTCGCCAACGGCGGCGTGCTCGAAGGCGGCAAGGTCGTCCGCTGGCGTCTGAAGAAGGGCGTCACCTGGCACGACGGCAAGCCGTTCACGGCCGACGACGTCGTCTTCACCTGGGAGTACGCACGCGACCCGGCCACCGCCGCGGTGACCATCGCCGTCTACAGGGACGTCACCGTCACCAAGGTCGACGACTACACCGTTCTCGTCTCGTTCAAGAAGGCGACGCCGTTCTGGGCGACCGCCTTCGTCGCCGCCGAAGGGATGATCATCCCGAAGCACCTGTTCGGCCCGTACGCCGGCGCCAAGTCGCGCGACGCGCCGACCAACCTCAAGCCGGTCGGCACCGGCCCCTACAAGTTCGTCGACTTCAAGCCGGGCGACATCGTGCGCGGCGAGATCAACACCACGTACCACATGCCCAACCGGCCCTTCTTCGACTCGATCGAGATGAAGGGCGGCGGCGATGCCACATCGGCGGCGCGCGCGGTGCTGCAGACCGGCGAGTACGACTACGCCTGGAACCTGCAGGTCGAGGACGAAGTGCTCAAGCGCATGGAGGCCGGCGGCAAGGGCAAGGCGCACATCGTGCCGGGCGGCGACATCGAGTTCATCCAGGTCAACCTCACCGACCCGTGGAACGAGGTCGACGGCGAGCGCGCCAGCGTCAAGAGCAAGCATTTCGCCTTCAGCGACGTCAAGGTGCGCGAGGCGATGGCGCTGCTCTGCGACAAGAAGAGCATGCAGGAGTTCATCTACGGCCGCACCGGCACGGCGACGTCGAACTTCATGAACAACCCGGCGAAGTTCCGCTCGCCGAACACGAAGTGGGAGTTCAACGTCGACAAGGCCAATGCGCTGCTCGACGGAGCCGGCTGGAAGCGGGGGGCCGACGGCATCCGCGAGAAGGGCGGCAAGAAGATGAAGTTCGTCTTCCAGACGTCCATCAACGGCACGCGCCAGAAGGAGCAGGCGATCGTCAAGCAGGCGGCGCAGAAGGCGGGCATCGACCTCGAGCTGAAGTCGGTGACGGCATCCGTGTTCTTTTCGTCCGACGTCGCCAACCCCGACACGTACCCGAAGTTCTGGGCCGACCTGCAGATGTACACGACGACCATGACCGCGCCCGACGGGCAGCGCTTCATGGACCAGTACACCTCGGCGGAGGTGGCGCAGAAGTCGAACAAATGGGGCTTTCGCAACATCTGCCGCTACGTCAATCCCGACTACGACGCGCTCTTCAAGTCCGGCGAGTCGGAGCTCGATCCGGTCAAGCGCGCCGCGATCTACATCAAGTGCAACGACATCGTCATCAACGACTTCGTCGTCATCCCGCTGATCGCCCGGCCGCGCGTGCGTGGCGGCAACCTGAAGCTGGTGACGACGCTGTCGGGCTGGGATCTCGACTTCTCGGCGCTGCAGAACTGGTATCGCGAAGGCGGGATCGGCTGAAGCCGCACGGCCGCGGTCTGACAGGCGAGGATGCGAGGCTCATGGACGAAGCCGAACTGCGCGCGCTGATCGAGGACGTGCGAGCGGCGCGGCTACCGCGCCGCCGCTTCGTCGAGCGGATGCTCGGGCTCGGTCTCACGGCGCCGATGGCGTCGATGATGCTGGCGCATGCCGGCATCGCACAGGCGCAGTCGGCGTCAACGTACAAGCCGACGAAGCGCGGTGGCGGCGGCGCGCTCCGGGCGATCTTCTGGCAAGGCCCGACGCTGCTCAATCCGCACTTCGCGGGCGGCACCAAGGACCAGGAAGGCGCGCGCCTCTTCTACGAGCCGCTGGCGGTCTGGGACAACGACGGCAACCTTGTGCCGATTCTCGCCGCGGAGATCCCGACGCTGGCCAACGGCGGTCTGGCCGCCGACGGCCGCTCGGTGACGTGGAAGCTCAAGCGCGGCGTCACCTGGCACGACGGCCAGCCGTTCACGGCCGACGACTGCGTCTTCACCGTCGACTACGTCAAGGACCCGGCGACCGCGGCGACGACTGCCGGCACCTATGAAAAGGTGACGATCCGAAAGATCGACACCTACACGATCCGCCTGTCGTTCACCAAGCCCACGCCGAACTGGTACGAGGCGCTCGTCTCCTCGTATGGCGCGATCCTGCCCCAGCACGTGTTCGGCGCGTACGTCGGTGCTCGTGCGCGCGAAGCGCCGGCCAACCTCAAGCCGGTCGGCACCGGCCCGTACACCTTTGTCGACTTCAAGCCGGGCGATTCGGTGCGCGGCCAGATCAACACGAGCTACCACCTGCCGAACCGGCCATTCTTCGACACGATCGAGATCAAGGGCGGCGGCGACGCCACCTCGGCGGCGCGCGCCGTGCTGCAGACCGGTGAGTTCGACTACGGCTGGAACCTGCAGGTCGAGGACGAGGTCTTGAAGCGCATGGAAAGCGGCGGCAAGGGCAAGGCACGCGTGACCCCGAGCGGAGACATCGAGTACATCCAGCTCAACCCGACCGATCCCTGGAACGAAGTCGACGGCGAGCGCGCGAGCGCGAAGAGCCACCATTTCGCCTTCGCCGACCCGAAGGTGCGCGAGGCGATGGCGTTGCTGTGCGACAAGAAGAGCATGCAGGACTTCGTCTACGGCCGCACCGGCGTCGCAAGCGCGAACTACCTGACCCTGCCGGTCCGCTATCGATCTCCCAACACGCGCTGGGAGTTCAGCGTCGACAAGGCCAACGCGCTGCTCGACGCGGCCGGCTGGAAGAAAGGCGCCGACGGCATCCGCGAAAAGGGCGGCAAGAAACTGAAGTTCGTCTTTCAGACCTCGATCAACGGCACGCGCCAGAAGGAACAGGCGATCGTCAAGCAGGCCTGCCAGAAGGCCGGTATCGAGATGGAGCTCAAGTCGGTCTCCGGCTCGGTCTTCTTCTCGACCGACGTCGGCAATCCCGACACGTTCGGAAAGTTCTGGGCCGACATGCAGATGTTCACGTGGATGTGGGGCTCGCAGGATCCGAGCAGCTCCCTGCGTCCGTTCCTCACTTCGGAGCTCGCTCAAAAGGCGAACAAGTGGCAGAGCCGGAACAACAGCCGCTGGACGAGCGCCGAGTACGACGCGGCCCACGCCGCCTCGGAGGCCGAGCTCGACCCCGTCAAGCGGGCTGCGCTCTTCATCCGCATGAACGACCTCGTCGTCGGCGGCGGCTGCGTGATCCCGCTCGTCAACCGGGCGCGCGTGAGCGGCGCCGCGTCGAAACTCGTGCCGTCGCTGTCGGTTTGGGACCTGGACTTTTCGTTCCTGCACGACTGGTACCGGGACGCCTGAGCCCGATCACGACACCGTGGGGCCCTACTTCCTTCGCCGGCTGCTGATCGCCTTGCCGAGCCTGCTCGGCATCAGCGTCGTGCTGTTCACGGTGCTCGCGCTCGCGCCCGGCGATCCGTTCTCCGAGATGGCGTTGAACCCGAACGTGCCGCCCGAGGTCCAGGCCAACCTGCGCCACCAGTTCGGCCTCGACGATCCGGTCTGGCAGCGCTACTTCCGCTGGCTCTTCGCGATGGTGCGCGGCGACTGGGGCTTCTCGTTCATCAGCCGCGTCGACGTCGACACGCTGATCTGGGGGCGCGTCCCGGTGACGCTCGCCGTGATCGGCGCGTCGCAGGTGCTGGCGCTCGCCATCGCGCTGCCGGTCGGCATCTACTCGGCGGCACGCCCGTACTCGTGGTTCGACCGCATCGCCAGCACGCTCGCCTTCGTCGGCTTCTCGCTGCCGACCTTCTTCACCGGCCTGCTGCTGATCCTGCTGTTCTCGATCAAGCTCGACTGGCTGCCCTTCGTCTTTCGCGCCGACATTCCCGGCAGCGGCTGGCCCTGGATGTGGGCGCACATCAAGCAGGCGATCATGCCGGTGGCGGTCCTGGGCCTCTTCCAGGGCGCGAGCTGGACGCGCTATGTGCGCTCCGCGGTGCTCGACGTGATCCGCCTCGACTACGTCACGACGGCGCGCAGCAAGGGCCTGGCCGAGCGCGCGGTGATCATGAAGCACGTCGTCAGGAACGCCCTGATCCCCGTCGTGACTCTGGTCGCGCTGACCATGCCGCAGGTCTTCGGCGGCGCGATCGTCACGGAGCAGATCTTTCGCGTCCCCGGCATCGGTTCGCTGCTGATCGACGCGATCCTGCGCAACGACACGCCGGTGATCATGGCCGTGACCTTCGTGTTCTCCTGCCTCGTCATCCTCTTCAACCTGATCGCCGACCTGCTCTATGCCTGGCTCGACCCCCGGATCAGCTATCGCTAGCGCGCCCGGGGCGATCGCGATCGTCCCGGTCCGCCGCAACGTCTCGCCGGCGACCGAGGCGTGGCGGCGCTTTCGCCGCCACAAGCTCGCCGTCACGGGGCTCGTCGTGCTCGTCGTGATGGTGCTGATGGTCGCGTTCGGGCCGCTCGTCTGGAAGCTGTCGATCAACGACATCGACTTCACCGCGCGCCTCAACACGCCGACCGTCGCGCATCCCTTCGGCACCGACGACCTCGGCCAGGACATCTTCGCGCGCATGCTCTACGGCGGTCGCATCTCGCTCGCCGTCGGCCTCGCGGCGATGCTGATGGCGATGCTCGTCGGCGTCACCATTGGCGCCGTCGCCGGCATCTCGCGCGGCGCCATCGATTCGGTCCTGATGTGGGTCACCGACCTGTTCCTGTCGCTGCCGCAGCTGCCGCTGTTGCTGATCCTGATCTATCTCTTTCGCGACGGCCTGAAGCAGGCCTTCGGCCCCGAGGTCGGCGTCTTCATCCTGATCGTGCTGGTGATCGGGGGCTTTCGCTGGATGCCTGTCGCACGCCTGGTGCGGGCGCAGTTCTTCTCGCTGCGCGAGAAGGAATTCGTCGAGGCCGCGCGCGCGCTCGGCGCCTCGCTGCCGCGCCAGGTCGTGCGCCACATCCTGCCCAACGCGCTCGGACCGGTGATCGTCGCCGGCACCATCGACGTCGCCGCGGCGATCATCGCGGAGTCGACGCTCTCCTTCCTCGGCCTCGGCTTTCCGCCCGACATCCCGACCTGGGGCCGGATCCTCTACGACAGCAAGGAATACCTCGACATCGCGCCGCACTGGGCGCTCTTCCCCGGCACCGCGATCTTTCTCGCGGTGTTGTGCATCAACTTCGTCGGCGATGGACTTCGCGATGCGCTCGATCCGCGGAGGGTGCTGTGACGATCACCGTGCGAGCGTCGAGCGGCGACGCCGCGTGCGGGCTGGCTGCGGCGCGTGACGGAGGCGGTCGTCGCTGCGCGACGACTGCCCTGCGGCGCTCAGTTTCGGGGCCGTGCCGGGCAACTCGCTGCGTTCGCTTCGCTCTCTGCGCTCAAACACCTCCGGCGCAAGTCAGGGGTGGGGCATGCGCCTGCGGCGCGTGCAAGCGGGGGAATCTCCGCTCCTCGGCGCCTCCCACACGCGCCCCAGCCCGCCCGCCCGCGGCTTCGCTAAGCGCCCATCCCGCTCGGCGCAGCAGCGCGGCGAAGTCGGCCCAACGGTCCGACCACCCGCGCCTGAGCCCCGGCCAGGTGCCGCCTGCCGCGCCGCTCCATCGCCGCAACGAAACGACTCACTGAACATGGCCCTCCTCGAGATCAAGGGCCTCAAGACCCACTTCAAGACCGACGACGGCTGGCTCCATGCCGTCGACGGCGTCGACATCGCCGTCGATCGCGGCGAGACGGTGTGCGTCGTCGGCGAGTCGGGCTGCGGCAAGACCGTGACGGCGATGACGGTGCTGAAGCTGCTGCCGATGCCGCCCGGCAAGATCGTCGCCGGCCAAGTGCTGTGGCAGGGCCGCGATCTCGTCACCGCGAGCAACGACGAGATGCGTCGCGTCCGCGCCAAGGAGATCGCGATCATCTTCCAGGAGCCGATGACCTCGCTCAATCCGGTCTACAGCGTCGGCGAGCAGATCGCCGAATCGCTGCGCCTGCACGAGGGTCTCGGCCGCAAGGCTGCGCTCGCACGCGCGGTCGATATGCTCGCGCTGGTCAAGATCCCGACCCCCGAGCGCCGCGTCAACGACTATCCGCACCAGTTCTCGGGCGGCATGCGCCAGCGCGTGATGATCGCGCTCGCGCTCGCCTGCAACCCGAAGCTGCTGATCGCCGACGAGCCGACGACCGCGCTCGACGTCACCATCCAGGCGCAGATCCTCGACCTGCTTGCCGAGCTGAAGGATCGGCTCGGCATGGCGATCCTGCTCATCACGCACGCGATGGGCGTCGTCGCCGAGGTCGCGCAGCGCGTCGTCGTGATGTATGCGGGCATGGTGATCGAGGAGGCGAGCGTCGAGGAGCTGTTCGCCCATCCGCGCCATCCGTACACGCAGGGGCTGATCCGCTCGATCCCGCGCATCGACACGGCGGCACTGCACAAGGTGCGGCTCGCGCAGATCCCGGGCACGGTGCCCAAGCTCGTCGATCCGGCGCCCGGCTGCCGCTTCGCGCCGCGCTGCCCGCACGCCGCGCCCGAATGCATCCTCGCGACGCCGGAGTTGCGCGAGCCGGTGCCCGGCCACAAGGTGCGCTGCATCTTCGACATCGTCGACCAGGGAGCGTCCGCATGAGCGCGCCGCTGCTCGAGGTCCGCGACCTCGTCAAGCGCTTCCCGATCACCGGCGGCTGGCTCGGCCGCGAGATCGAGAGCGTGCACGCGGTGAGCGGCGTGAGCTTCGACCTGATGGCCGGCGAGACGCTCGGCGTCGTCGGCGAATCGGGCTGCGGCAAGAGCACGACCGGACGCTGCATCCTGCGCCTGATCGAGCCGACCTCGGGCACGGTGCGCTTCGAGGGCCGCGACGTCACGCACGCCGGCAAGGAGGAGTTGCGTGCGCTCGCGCGCGACATGCAGATCATCTTCCAGG
>JAYTHL010000643.1:0-7642 GCA_043732605.1 Rhizobacter sp.
AGGCCCTTGCGGGCCACGTCGAGCGCATACGTCGAGCGATCGAAAAAGAGCGACTTGCCGTTGCCGCTGCGCTGGACCTTGTAGGCGTTCAGATAGTCCTGCCAATTGATATCGCGCCCTTCGTTGTGGATGAGCGTGGCGTCTGCGAGCAATCCGGAATAGTCGGTTCCCGTGAGCAGCGACGGGTTGCACAGCGGCACGAGGCGCTCGGTGCAGAGCGGCAACGCTTCGAGTTTGCCCAACGCACGGTCGCCGTAGCGAATCTCGCAATCGATCTGGCCGTTCCCGAAGCTCGTCGGATAGCTCTCGGTGCTGACGTGAAGCTCGAGGTCGGGATACAGATCGAAGAAGCCGGACAGATGCGGCGTCAACCACGCGCTGCCAAAACTCGGCGCCACGCTGATGCGGATCGATTCGCGTTGGTCGCTGTCGCCACTGCGAACCGCCCGCGTCGCGTCCGCGAGCAAGTCGAACGCCTTGCGCACCTGCTCGAAGTAGGTGCGCCCGTCGGCGGTGAGAAGCACCTTTTTCCCCGTGCGTACGAACAGAGGTTTGCCCAGGTACTCCTCGAGCAGCCGGATCTGGTAGCTCACTGCCGACGGCGCCCTGAGCAGATGCTCGGCAGCGACGGTGAAACTCTCGAAGCGCGCCGCGACCTCGAAGCACTTCAAAGAAGTCAACGGGGGAACTGCCCTGAGCATCATTGCGCCTCCTCGCCTGTCAGGTTTGAACTTTAAGCGGAACGCAGTCGGCACCCGTCCGACGGCACACCGCGACCAGCGCCATGTCCGAAAGCGCTCCGCCGCGCGGCGCCTGAAAGATCATCTGGCTGTCGTCGACAAGCGGAATGGATTCAAGAAGGGCCAAAGCCGCAGGACTCAGAGGCACTCGGTGCTCTCGACCGCTCTTCATCCTCTGCGCCGGCACCGTCGAGGTCCGCGATCCGGAGTCGATCTCCGGCCACGTCGCGAGGCGAACTTCACCGGACCTTGCCGCAGTGAGAATGGCGAACTCGAGCGCGCGCGCCGCAGATCCTTCCTGCTTGCGAAGAGAATTCATGAAGCTGCTTGCTTCGGACACTGGGAGCGCCGCATGGTGTTTGGGCTTCGCCACCTTGTTTCGCGCCGGTAGTTGCGTGTCGAGGTGCCCACGCCAGCGAGCCGGGTTCAGACCCTCCCGCTCGTGCCGCTCGTGCCGCTTGTCGGCCCAGGCCAGGATCAGCTCGATTCGCCCTCGTACCCGTGACGCCGTCTCTGTCTTCGCACGCCAGATTGGTTCGAGCACCTCGAGCACGTGCGCCAACTCGATGTCGCCGACATCGAGTTGGCCGATCTTCGGGAAGCGTAGAGCTCCAGCGAACTGTTCCACTGCCAAGCGTGTTTGGCGTTCTTCCAGCCCGCTTCCCCCGGGTGGAGTCCAGGAGTCTCCAAGCGCTTGACTTCAAGCGCCGTCAGCGGTTTGGCGACCTTGGGCACCCATGCTCCTCATAGAGTCCGTGAAGATGGGCGTAACCACGGAACTCTTGAAGTTCGAATCCATGCCATCGACCAAAGTCGACCCACGTCTGGCCCGTCACACGCCCCTCGATACGCCCATCATAAAAATCGAGATCGCAACGTGCGGCGAAAAACCACCGCGGACAAGGGCTCGGCTGATTTACATATGACAGAACGGAGTTTTGTGGACGTCCAAAGACCTTCTTGGACGCCGATTTGGTGGAGAGGGTGGGATTCGAACCCACGTTACGGTGAACCGTAAACCAGATTTCGAGTCTGGCGCATTCGACCACTCTGCCACCTCTCCGGTCGGGTGCTTCGGCGGGTCTGTACCGAGCGCAGGATTCTAGGGCCTCGCCGCCTCGGTCGTTGCTAGGCCGTCGTGCGCAGCGTCATGCCAGCGAAACGCGGATCGCTCAGCCGCGTCTGCCAGCACGCGCCCGGCAGGAGCGGCGCGGCGTCGGTGATGGTGCCGGTCGTGACGATGTCGCCGGCCGCGATCGGCCAGCCCTGCGGTTGCGCGGCCATCGCGTCGACCCAGAGACGCAGCGCGTTGAGCGGGCCATCGAGGACGATGTCGGCTCGTCCCTCCTCGACGTCCTGGCCGTCGCAGACCAGCGTGACGCGAAGCGCCGCGAGCTGCTCGTGCACCTCGTCGCTCGCGCCGAACGCGGCCATCGGCACGCGCGGGCCGACGAAGAGCCGCCCGTGCAGGGCGAAGTCGGAAAACGAGTCGGCTGCCGTGAATTTCCACGCGGCGAAGTGGGTGTGGACGATCTCGTAGCCGTGCGCGACCCACTCGCAGCACGCCGCCAGCTCGCTCACCGTCATGCCGGCAGAGGGCGGTCGCGCGAAGCCGAACATGATCTCGGGCTCGAGACGCGGCTCGACGAAGGGCGCGAGAGACACGCTCGTCTCCGCGCCGTCGCACCGCTCGACCGTCGTGTCCCAGACCGGACCCCAGATCGGCCCGTAGACGCCGTAGCGCGCCCAGATGCCGCGGTTGGTGAAGCCGATCTTGTAGCCGCGCGGCACTTCGCCGCGGGCGATGCGCGAGCGCCGGATCTCGTCGGCGACCTCGTACGCGTCGGCCATCGCGAACGATGCATCGGCCGAAGCCGGCGTCGGCACCGCACGCGCCTCGTCGCGCGCTGCCATGAGGGTTCGCGCGATGTCGCGCGCGCGAGCGCTCATGCGCGCAACTCGGCCAGGCCGCCGAGATAAGGACGCAGCATCGCCGGAATCGTCACCGATCCGTCGGCGTTCTGGCAGTTCTCGAGGATCGCGACCAGCGTGCGGCCGACGGCGAGTCCCGAGCCGTTCAGCGTGTGCACGAACTCGTTCTTGCCCTGCGCGTTCTTGAACCGCGTCTGCATGCGCCGCGCCTGGAACGCGTCGCAGTTCGAGACCGAGCTGATCTCGCGGTACATGTTCTGCGCCGGCACCCAGACCTCCAGATCGAAGGTCTTGCTCGCGCCGAAGCCGATGTCGCCGGTCGAGAGCAGGACGACGCGATACGGCAGCTCGAGCTTTCGCAGGATCGCCTCGGCGTGGCCGACCATCTCCTCGTGCGCCGCCGCGCTGCGATCGGGATGCGTGATCTGCACCATCTCGACCTTGTCGAACTGGTGCTGGCGGATCATGCCGCGCGTGTCGCGGCCCGCGCTGCCGGCTTCCGAACGAAAGCACGGCGTGTGCGACGTGAGCTTGATCGGCAAGGCCGACTCGGCGAGCACTTCGCCGCGCACGCTGTTCGTGAGCGAGATTTCCGACGTCGAGATCAGGTACTGCTCGCGGCCCTCACCGCCGTCGGCGGCAGCAGCGGTGCCGTCGCCGCCGCGAAAGACCCAGAACATGTCGTCCTTGAACTTCGGCAGCTGACCCGTGCCCTCGAGCACGTCGCGATTGACGATGTACGGCGTGTAGCACTCGACGTAGCCGTGCTCCTCGGTCTGCACGTCGAGCATGAACTGGGCGAGCGCGCGATGCAGCCGCGCCACCGGGCCGCGCAGGAACGAGAAGCGGGCGCCAGAAAGCTTGGCGCCGGTGTCGAAGTCGAGGCCGAGCGGCGCACCGACGTCGACGTGGTCGCGCGCCGCGAAGTCGAACCGGCGCGGCTCGCCCCAGCGGCGCACCTCGACGTTGGCGTGCTCGTCGGCGCCGAGCGGAACACTCGCGTCGGGCAGGTTGGGCAGTGCCATGAGCTGCTCCTGCAACTCGGCCTGGATCGCGGCCAGCCGCTCGGCCGAGCGTGCAAGCTCATCGGCGATGCCGGCGACGTCGGCCATCGCCGCGCTGGCGTCGCCGCCCTGCCCCTTCAGCTTGCCGATCTCGCGCGAGAGCGCGTTGCGCCTGGCCTGCAGCTCCTCGGTGCGGGTCTGAAGCGACTTGCGCTCGGCCTCGAGCGCGCCGAAGCGGGCGACGTCGAGGAACGGCTGCGGCGACTTGCGCGTCTCGAGCCGGGCGATGACCTGCGCGAGGTCCTTGCGCAAGAGCGTGATGTCGAGCATGCGGGCCGGCGCCGCACAGCGGCGGCGTGGAGATCTATGACGGAGCGCGGATTGTAGGGAGGCACCGGCCGCGTCGGGCCGCGCGCCTCAAGCCATCTGCTCGCTGCGCGAGGCGACCGCGATCGGGATCACGCCGTGGCCGCCGACGGCGCGCGCGTCGCACAGCACGCGGCTGGCGCTATCGGCGCAGCGCCCGCACTGCATCGCCACGCCGAGCTCGATCTGCAGGCACTCGAGGCCGACCGCGCCTTCGTCGGCGGCACGGCGGATGTCGTGGTCCGAGACGCGGCGGCAGACGCAGACGATCATGGCGGCTGTCTCGAGGCTCGCGGCCGGGGTCAGTCGTGCACGCCCATCTGCGATTGCAGATAGTTCTCGAGGCCGATCTTGGCGAGCAGGTCGATCTGCGTCTCCAGTCGATGTGCTCCTCGGTGTCGTCGAGGCTGCCCTGCAGGATGTCGCGCGAGACGTAGTCGCGTGCCGTCTCGCACCAGGCGATGTCGTTCTTGATCGTCGCCTGCGCGCCGGCCTCCGACTGGAGATCGCACGACAGCAGCTCGGGGACGTTCTCGCCGATTAGCAGCTTGCCCAGGTCCTGCAGGTTCGGCAGGCCGTCGAGCGTGAAGATCCGCTCCATCAGCTTGTCGGCGAGCTTCATCTCGCCGATCGATTCCTCGTACTCCTCTTCGCCAGCCGGTCGAAGCCCCAGTGCCTGAGCATCCGGTAGTGCAGGAAGTACTGATTGGTCGCGGTCAGCTCGTTCTTGAGCTGCGCGTTCAGGTGGACGATGACTTGCGGATCGCTCTGCATGCTGGAGGCGAGGCTCGACAGACCCGAGGCAGAACGTATTATGATTGCGAATCATTCCTATTTGCAAATCTGACTAGGCCGACGACGACGTCGAGATGAATCAGGATGACAACTATGGCGCAGCGCCGCTGGCGGCTGGCGGGTGCGATGGGTTTGGCGGCGCTGCTCGCCGCCTGCGGTGGCGGTGGCGGGGGCACGGCGACGCTGGCAGCTGCGCCCGCGGCCGCCGAGCTGTCGGCGGCCGCGGCGCTGGGCGAGAAGATCTTCCACGACGCGTCTCTGTCGGCCTCGGGACGCCAGTCGTGCGCGTCGTGCCATGACCCCGCGTTCGGCCACTCGCCGCCGAACGCGCTGGCGGCGCAGTTCGGTGGCGCGAACCTCGACCTGCAGGGCACGAGGAAGGCGCCCGGCATCCGCTATCTGGCCGCCGACCCGCCCTTCTTCTTCGCAGCCGACGGCACGCCGACCGGCGGCTTCTTCTGGGACGGTCGCGCCCGCAACTTCGCCGAGCAGGCGACCGAGCCGGTCATCAACCCGTTCGAAATGGCCAACGCCGACAAGGCCGCGGTCGTCGCCAGGATCGCGGCCACACCGTACGCGGCCGACTTTCGCAAGCTCTACGGCAACGACGTCTTCGCCGACGTCGACGGCGCCTATCTGCGGATCTCGCTCGCGGTCCAGCAGTACGAGCGCGAGGATGTCGACTTCAACGCCTACAGCAGCAAGTACGACGCGTTCCTGCGCGGCGCCGCGGCGCTGAGCGCTGCCGAGACGCGCGGCCTCGCGCTCTACAACTCGCCAACCAAGGGCAATTGCGCCGGCTGCCATCCGTCGGCGCGCGGCGCGGACGGTTCGCCGCCGCTCTTCACCGACTTCACCTACGACAACCTCGGCGTGCCGCGCAACCCCGAGCTCACGCGCAACGCCGATCCGACCTATTTCGACCTTGGCCTGTGCCAGCGCGCCGACCTGGCCAACCGCGGCGACCTGTGCGGTGCCTTCAAGGTGCCCACGCTGCGCAACGTCGCGCTTCGGCAGGCGTACTTCCACAACGGCCGCTTCAAGACGTTGAAGGACGCCCTCACCTTCTACGTCCAGCGCGACACGAACCCGGTGAAGTGGTATCCGCTCGACGGGTCCGGCACGGTCGTGAAGTTCGACGACCTGCCGCGCGAGTACCGCGTCAACGTCAACACGACCGAGGTGCCCTACAACCGCCGCCTCGGCGACGTCCCTGCACTGAGCGACGCCGAGATCGACGACGTCATCGCCTTCCTCAAGACCCTCAGCGACGGCTACGCGCCCTGAGCGCGAGCACGCGTCGTCCAGAACACGAACGGGAGATCCCAATGCACAGCACCCGCTTGCTCGCCGCGACGAGCAGTGTCCTCATCGCCGCGAGCTTCGCCTTCGCCGACACGGCGGCGGCACAGAGCGCGAGCGAGAGCGCTCTCTCGAAGCGGCTCGACCAGCTCGCCTCGGAGCTCGCCAAGGTCAAGGCCGAGCTCGCGCAGCTGCAACAGCAGCAGCGGGCCGCAGCAGCGGCGCCCACACCCGGAACGGCAACGGCCACCGCAGCGGCACCCGCACCTGCGCCTGTCGCGCCGGTGTCGACCGCACTGGGCTCAGGCCTCCTGAGCGGACCCGCGACCGTTCTCACGAGCTACGGCGAGATCAACTACAACCGGCCGACCAACGACTCGAAGAACACCGTCGCCGACCTGCGCCGCTTCGTCCTTGGCTACCAGCACCGCTTCGACGAGAAGACCAAGGTGGTGACCGAGCTCGAGGTCGAGCACGCGGTCTCGTCGTCGAGCGACCGGGGCGAGGTCGAGGTCGAGCAGGCCTATCTCGAGCGCCAGGTGGCGCGTCGGTACGCCGTGCGCGCGGGCCTCTTCCTCATGCCCTCGGGCCTGCTCAACGAGAACCACGAGCCAACGGCGTTCTACGGCGTCGAGCGCAACTTCGTGGAGACGGCGATCATTCCGAGCACCTGGCGCGAAGGCGGCATCCAGATCGTCGGCACGTACGACAACGGCATCACCGCCCAGGCCGGCATCACGACGGGCTTCGACCTCAACAAGTGGGATGCGACCTCGACCGAAGGCGCCAAATCGCCGCTCGGCTCGATCCACCAGGAGCTGCAGCTCGCCAACGCGCGCGACCTGTCGGTCTTCGGCGCGCTCAACTGGCGCGGCGTGCCGGGACTGCTGCTCGGCGGCTCGATCTTCACCGGCGGCGCGACCCACGGGCAATCGACGAACAGCTCGCGCGTGAAGCTCTGGGACGTGCACGCACGCTACCAGCCGGGCCGCTGGGACTTCTCCGGCGTCTACGCGCGGGGCACGATCTCGAACACCGCGGCGTTCAATGCGCCGCTGGTCGGCAGCACGACGCTGATCCCGAAGTCGTTCGACGGCTGGTACACGCAGGCGGCCTACAAGCTCTGGTCGAACGACGAGTACTCGCTCGCGCCGTTCGTGCGATGGGAGCAGTTCAACACCGCGCGCTCCTTCGCCGACCTCGGCGCCGGCCTCACACCGGACGCGGCCCGCACCGAGCGCGTTGCGACGATCGGCGCCAACTTCAACATCGGCTCCGGCATCGTCGTGAAAGCAGACCTGCAGCGCTTCCGTCAGAACCCGGACGCCAACCGCTTCGACCTGGGGCTCGGCTGGAGCTTCTGATGCGAATCGTGCTCGCCAGCGCAATCGCGACCGCGGCGCTGACGCCGGCGAGCGCGTTCGCCGTCGACTACATGAACGCCGACCAGGCGGCGCAGCTGATGTTCCCCGATGCCGACCGCTTCGAGAGCCGCCCGGTCGT
>JAYTHL010000644.1:0-7631 GCA_043732605.1 Rhizobacter sp.
GGCGACGTCGAAGGCAAGGTGCCGAACGCGCCGACGCTCACCGGCCTGCCCGAATGCCTCGCGCTGCTCGTGCCGTCGGTGGCGCAATCGTTCGAGGACGTCTTCGCCCACGCCATGTGGCTGAAGACCTGGTTCCAGGACCGCGCCGCGATCGCCATCGAGCTGCTCCACCGCGCCGGCGACGACGATCTCGTCGACACGGTCGTGCGCGTCGCGCAGTTCACCGGCCTGCCCATCGTCGCGGCGGGCGACGTGCTGATGCACCTGCGCTCGAGGAAGCCCCTGCAGGACACGCTCACCGCGACACGCCTCGCCAAGCCGGTCGCCGAGTGCGGCTTCGCGCTCGAGCCCAACGCCGAGCAGCATCTGCGCTCGCGCGGCCGGCTCGCGGCGCTCTACGAGCCCGAGTGGCTCGAGAACACGATGATCCTCGCCGGCCGCTGCAGCTTCTCGCTCGCCGAGCTGAAGTACGAGTACCCGCAGGAGATCGTGCCCGAGGGCGAGACGCCGGCGTCGTGGCTGAGGAAGCTGACCTACGACGGCGTGCCCAAGCGCTTCCCCGACGGCTTGCCCGACGGCCACCGCAAGACCATCGAGAGCGAGCTCGCTGTCATCGCCGAGCTCGAGTACGAGGCCTACTTCCTCACCGTCGCCGACATCGTCGCCTGGGCGCGCGCGCAGGGCATCCTCTGCCAGGGCCGCGGCAGCGCGGCCAACTCGCTCGTCTGCTACTGCCTGCACGTCACCGAGGTCGACCCGCGCCGCGCCACGCTGCTCTTCGGCCGCTTCATCAGCGTCGAGCGCAACGAGCCGCCCGACATCGACATCGACTTCGAGCACCAGCGCCGCGAGGAGGTGATCCAGTACATCTACGGCAAGTACGGCCGCCACCGCGCCGCGCTCACGGCAGTCGTCATCAGCTACCGGCCGCGCTCGGCGATCCGCGACGCCGGCCGCGCGCTCGGCATCGACCTCCAGCGGATCGAGGCGGTGTCGAAGAGCCAGCACTGGTTCGACGGCCGCGGCATCGCGCCCGAGCGGCTGCGCGAGAACGGCTTCGATCCCGAGGCGCCGGTCGTCAAGCTCTGGATGGAGCTCACCGCGCAGCTGATCTCGTTCCCGCGTCACCTCTCGCAGCATCCGGGCGGTTTCGTCATCGCCAAGGGCCGCATGGCCGAGCTCGTGCCGGTCGAGAACGCGAGCATGAAGGACAGGAGCGTCATCCAGTGGGACAAGGACGACCTCGACGCGCTCGGCCTGCTCAAGGTCGACATCCTCGCCATCGGCATGCTGAGCGCGATCCGCCGGTCGCTCGACTACATCGGCGCGCAACGCGGACGGCCGATGTCGATGCAGAACGTGCCCGACGGCGACGTCGCCACCTACGACATGATCTGCCGCGCCGACACCGTCGGCGTGTTCCAGATCGAGAGCCGCGCGCAGATGAGCATGCTGCCGCGCCTGAAGCCGCGCTGCTACTACGACCTGGTCGTCGAGGTCGCGATCGTGCGGCCCGGGCCGATCCAGGGCGGCATGGTCCATCCCTACCTCAACAACCGCACGCTGCCCGACGACCAGATCGATTGCCCCGAAGAGCTCAAGCCCGCGCTCGCGCGAACCAAGGGCGTGCCGATCTTCCAGGAGCAGGTGATGCAGATCGCGATGCTCGCCGCCGACTTCACCGCCGGCGAGGCCGATGCGCTGCGGCGCGCGATGGCGGCGTGGAAGCGGCGCGGCGGTCTCTCGCCGTTCCACAAGCGGCTCGTCGGCCGGATGGTCGAGAAGGGTTACACCCTCGAGTACGCCGAGCGCATCTTCAAGCAGATCCAGGGCTTCGGCGAGTACGGCTTCCCGGAGAGTCACGCCGCCGGATTCGCGCTGCTGGCCTACGTCAGCAGCTGGATCAAGTGCCATCACCCCGACACGTTCCTCTGCGGCCTGCTCAACGCCCAGCCGATGGGCTTCTACGCGCCGGCGCAGCTCGTGCGCGACGCGCGCGAGCACGGCGTCGAGGTGCGCGCGGTCGACGTCGCGGTGAGCGCATGGGAGAGCACGCTCGAAGGCGGGCGCGCGTCCATGCAGGCGGTGCGGCTCGGGCTCAACCGCGTCAAGGGCCTGGCGGAGGACGCGGCCGAGCGCATCGTCGACGCCCGCGCCGAAGCACGCTTCGTCGATGTCGAAGACCTGGCGCGGCGCGCCCGTCTCGATGCCCACGCGCTGGCCGCGCTGGCCGAGGCCGATGCGCTCGCGAGCCTCACCGGCCATCGGCACCAGGCGGCGTGGGCCGTCGCCGGCATCGACACGCGGCCGACCGAGATGCTGCGCGCGACCCGCATCCACGAGGCGCCGGTCGTGCTCGCCGCGCCGAACGAAGGCGAGCAGACGCTGGCCGACTACCGCGCCCTCGGCCTGACGCTGAACCGCCATCCGCTCGCGCTGCTGCGCGTCAGGCTGGCCGAGTTCAAGGTCGAGACGGCGGCGACGCTGCGCGGCTTCCCGAACGGCCGCCTCGCGCGCGCCAGCGGCCTGGTCACGCACCGACAGCGCCCCGAGACCGCCAAGGGCACGGTCTTCGTCACGCTCGAGGACGAGACCGGCGCCGTCAACATCATCGTCTGGCCGAAGATCGCCGACGCGCAGCGAAAGCCTCTGCTCGGCGCGACGCTGCTCACGGTCTACGGCCAGTGGCAGAGGCAGGGCGAGGGCGACCAGGCGGTGATGCACCTGCTCGCGTCGCGGATGATCGACCACACCGCGCTGCTTCAGGGGCTGGTGAGCCGGAGCCGGGATTTCCGCTAGCGCTGCGCATTCCTGCCCGCGAGCACCGGCGGCGGGGCTGCAGCCTCCGGCAAAATCGCCTCCGTGAGCGCGCAGCTGATCACCACCGACCTCCGGCGCTGGATCGTCGCCCAGGTCGCGGCCGGACACCCGCCTGACATCATCGTCGACGCGATGAAGGCGAGCGGCTGGGACGGCCCCACCGCGCTCGACGCGCTCCAGACGACGATGCGCGACCAGCACCGCATCGCCGCCGGCGAGAGCATCGAGGAGGAGCCGGCGCGGCCGGTGCCGGGCGGGCACATCCATGCCGGCTCGCCTCTCGTCGACGCCGGCGATCGCGAGGTGCGCGTGCTGATGGCGCTCTCGCTGCCGCGCGTCGTCGTCTTCGGCGACCTCGTGTCGGCCGACGAGTGCACCGAGCTTATCGCCCTAGCGCGCTCGCGCCTGGCGCGCTCGGAGACGGTCGTCACGACGACCGGCGCGAACGCCGTCAACGAAGCGCGCACCAGCGACGGCATGTTCTTCGAGCCGGGCGAGTTCCCGGTCTGCGCGCGCATCGAGCAGCGCATCGCGACGCTCCTCGGCTGGCCACTCGAGAACGGCGAGGGCTTGCAGATCCTGCGCTACGGCCCGGGCGCCGAATACAGGCCGCACTACGACTACTTCGATCCCGACGAGCCCGGCACGCCGGCGATCCTCCGGCGCGGCGGCCAGCGCGTCGCCTCGATCGTCTGCTACCTCAACACGCCGGAGGCCGGCGGCGCGACGGCGTTTCCCGACGCCGGCCTCGACGTCGCGCCGGTCGCAGGCAACGCCGTCTTCTTCAGCTACGACCGGCCGAGCCCGGCAACGCGCACCTTGCACGGCGGCTCGGCGGTGACCTCGGGCGAGAAGTGGGTCGCGACGAAATGGATGCGCGAACGTCGCTTCGAATGACGCGAAAGCGTGTCAACCATCCGCGCGACCGCGGCGTTGTCTCTCGCGAGCATCGCTCTCACCCAACCCCCCAGGATAACAACATGAAGATCATCATCGCCGCCGTCATCGCTTCGGCTTTCAGCCTGGGCGCCGTCGCCCAGACCACGCCCGCCATGGGCGCCTCGGCGCCGATGGCCAAGAAGGACGCGGCCGCCAAGCCGATGGACTCGGGCATGACCAAGGCCGCCAAGCCGATGAAGAAGCATTCGGCCAAGAAGGCCATGAAGAAGGCGTCGGCACCCGCCTGAGCGTTTTCCGCCTGAACGAAAAGCCCGGTCTCGACCGGGCTTTTTGTCGTCAGGCGTGGGCGCCGTTGGCCTGGCCGAAGAGGCGCTTGCACTCGATCCGGCGCAACTTCCGCTCGTCCCAGGTCTCGGCGTCGTCGAGCGGCCAGCGCGCGATCACTCCGGCGAGCTCCTCGCGTGCGAGGCGACGGAACGACGCGCTGCTCGGCTCGCCGCGCCAGACCGCGAAGCGAAGCCGCCATGGCAGTGTCGCCACGTGCGCAGGCACCCAGTGGACGCAACGCCGTTCGCTCCAGAACGCATGGCGCTCGAAGTTGACGCGGCCGGCGAAGCCCGTGCCCGCCTCGAACAACGCATAGCCTTGGTCGCCGGCAAGCTCGACGAGGCAGCGCTCGATGTCGACCGGCGTGTCGCCGCGGCCGCGGTGGAGGAGGAACACGCGCGCGATGCGATCAGCCGGCAATCGATCGATCTCGACGTCGTTGCGGTACACGACGATGTCGTGCTGCTGCCAGAGGGTGCGCCAGGTCGGTTTCATGCGTGTCTCTTCGCCTCTCGTCGTCGACACCGGGTTCGCGGTGCTCTCGAGAATAGACCCCGACGGTGCGCCGGTCTGTGACGATCGGCAAGCGTCGTTACCCGCGGCGAGCGGGCGCGCGGCTCACGGAGCCTCTCAATACACGACGACCGAGCGGATCGACTCGCCGCTCTTCATCAGCTCGAAGCCGCGGTTGATGTCCTCGAGCGCGAGGCGATGGGTGATGAGCTCGTCGATCGCGATCCTGCCGTTCATGTACCAGTCGACGATCTTCGGCACGTCGGTGCGGCCGCGTGCGCCGCCGAAGGCCGAGCCCTTCCACTGCCGGCCGGTGACGAGCTGGAACGGCCGCGTCGCGATCTCGGCGCCCGCCGGCGCGACGCCGATGATGATCGACGTGCCCCAGCCTTTGTGGCAGCACTCGAGCGCCTGGCGCATCGTCGTCGTGTTGCCGATGCACTCGAAGCTGTAGTCGGCGCCCCCGTCGGTCGCCTGCACGATGGCGTCGACGACGTTGTCGACATCGTTCGGGTTGATGAAGTCGGTCATGCCGAACTTGCGCGCCATCGTCTCGCGCGCCGGATTGGTGTCGACGCCGATGATCCTGTCGGCGCCGACCATCTTCGCGCCCTGGATCACGTTGAGGCCGATGCCGCCGAGGCCGAACACGACGACGTTGGCGCCGGCCTCGACCTTGGCCGTGAAGATCACCGCGCCGACGCCGGTCGTGACGCCGCAACCGATATAGCAGACGACGTCGAAGGGCGCGTCCTCGCGGATCTTCGCGAGCGCGATCTCCGGCACGACGATGTGGTTGGCGAAGGTCGACGTGCCCATGTAGTGGAGCAGCGGCTTGCCGTCGATCGAGAAGCGGCTCGTGCCGTCGGGCATCAGGCCCTTGCCCTGCGTCGCGCGGATGCGCTGGCACAGGTTGGTCTTGCGCGACAGGCAGAACTTGCACTCGCGGCACTCGGGCGTGTAGAGCGGGATGACGTGGTCGCCCTTCTTCAGCGTCGTCACGCCCGGGCCGACGTCGACGACCACGCCCGCGCCCTCGTGGCCGAGGATGGCGGGGAAGAGGCCTTCGGGATCGGCGCCCGAGAGCGTGAACCAGTCGGTGTGGCAGATGCCGGTCGCCTTCACCTCGACCAGCACTTCGCCGGCGCGAGGACCTGCGAGGTCGACGGTTTCGATCGTCAGCGGTGCTCCGGCCTTCCAGGCGACCGCGGCTCGGGTCTTCATCTCGTGGCTCTTTCTTTGCTCTTCGTGTGCAGGGATTCGAACAGGTGGACGTCGGGGATCGTCATGTCGGTGCGGACGCTGCCGTGCGCGAGTGCGGCGGCCTTGATCATGTCGGCGGCCTTCTCGGCGATCATGATCGTCGGCGCGCTGGTGTTGCCGCTCACGATCTGCGGCATCACCGACGCGTCGACGACGCGCAGGCACTCGATGCCGTGCACGCGCAGCTCGGCGTCGACGACGTCGAGCGGCCCGTTGCCCATGCGGCAGGTGCCGACCGGGTGATAGATGGTGTCGGCGTGGCCGCGGATGAAGGCCTCGATCTCGGCGTCGCTCTGCGCACCGGCCGACGCCGAGAGTTCGCGCGCTCCGTGCGCCGCGAGCGCAGGCTGCGCCAGGACGTGGCGCATCGCCTTGAAGCCGCGCACGAGTCGGTCGACGTCCTCGCGCTCGGCGAGAAAACGGGGATCGATGACCGGCGGCGCGAACGGATCCGCGCTCGCCAGCGCGACGCTGCCGCGGCTCGTGGGCCGGAGCAGGCAGACGTGGCACGAGTAGCCGTGGCCGAAGACGGTCTTCCTGCCATGGTCGACGAGCTTGCCGATGACGAAGTGGAACTGCAGGTCGGGCCGGTCGACGCTCGCGTCGCTGCGCACGAAGCCGCCGGCCTCGGCGAAGTTCGTCGTCAGCAAACCCTTTCGCTCGCGGCGCCAGTCGAGCACGCCGCGCAGCAGGTTGATCGCGCCGCGCAGCGAGAGGCCGAACAAATCGCTCAGGTGCGGCGCGTCGAGCACGGCGACGACGTCGACGTGGTCGTGCAGGTGCTGGCCGACGCCGGGCAGCTCGCGTTGCACCTCGATGCCCAGCGCGCGCAACGGCGCGCTCGGGCCGATGCCCGAGAGCATCAGCAGCTGCGGCGACTGCAGCGCGCCGGCGGCGAGCAGCACCTCGCGCCGCGCGTGGACGGTCTTCGTCGCGGCGCCGATGCGGACCTCGACACCGGTCGCGCGGCCATCAACGACGACGATGCGCGTCGTCTGCGCGCCGGTGACGACGCGCAGGTTCGGCCGGCCGAGGTTCGGCGTGAGATAGGCCTTGGCGGCGCTGAAGCGCTCGCCGTTCCTGTGGGTCACCTGGTAGAGGCCGACGCCTTCCTGCTGCGCCCCGTTGAAGTCGCGGTTGACCGGGTAGCCCGCCTGCTGTCCGGCCTCGACGAAGACCGGGCCGAAGCGGTGCGGTTGCGCCAAGTCCATCACGTTGAGCGGGCCGCCCGAGCCGTGCAGATCGTCGCCGCCGCGCTCGTTGTGCTCGGCCTTCTTGAAGTAGGGCAGGACGTCGTTCCAGCTCCACCCATCGTTGCCTTCGGCGGCCCAGCCGTCGTAGTCCTCGGGCTGGCCGCGGACGTAGATCATCGCGTTGATCGAGCTCGATCCGCCGAGCACCTTGCCGCGCGGCTGGTAGCCGCGCCGGCCGCCGAGCCCGGGCTGCGGCACGGTCTGGAAGCCCCAGTTGAAGGCGCGGTTCTTGGCCAGCAACGCGAGGCCGGCGGGGCAGTGCAGGAGCACGCTCGCATCGGCCGGGCCGGCCTCGAGCAGGCAGACCGTCGTGTGCCGGTCCTCGCTCAGACGCGCGGCGAGGACGCAGCCCGCCGAGCCGCCGCCGACGATGACGTAGTCGAACTCGTCCACGTCGTCGCTCATGTCCCGAAGGCCTCGCGCGAGCCGTCCCCGAAGACCTCGTCGTCGCGCACGACCTTGCCGCTCGCATCGAGCTCGCGCTCGCGCTTCGGCCGGCCGCGCTCGCCGTCGACGATCTCGGCGCGCAGCTTGCCGTCGCTGTCCCAGTACTTG
>JAYTHL010000645.1:0-2229 GCA_043732605.1 Rhizobacter sp.
TGGCGCGGTCTCGATCCTCGAAGACTTCTGCCCGCATCGCGGCGCACCGCTCTCGTTGGGTCGCGTCCGCGACGACGGCGCCATCGTGTGCGGCTACCACGGCCTGGTCATGGGCGGCGACGGGCGCTGCGTGAGCATGCCAGGACAGCGCGTGCGACCCATCATCCGCTCGTATCCCGCGATCGAGCGCTACGGCTTCGTCTGGATCTGGCCGGGCGAGAAGAGCGAAGCCGATCCGGCACGCCTGCATCACCTGCCGTGGGCCGAGAACCCCGAGTGGATCTACGGCGGCGGCCTGTACGACGTGAAGTGCGACTACCGGCTGATGGTCGACAACCTGATGGACCTGACGCACGAGACCTACGTGCACGCGACCAGCATCGGCCAGCCCGAGATCGAGGAGGCGGCGCCGGTGACGACGGTCGAGGGCGACTCGGCGGTCACCAGCCGCTTCATGGCCAACATCGCCGCGCCGCCGTTCTGGCGGGCCGCCCTGCGCGGCAACCATCTCGCCGACGACGTGCCCGTCGACCGCTGGCAGATCTGCCGCTTCACGCCGCCGAGCCACGTGATGATCGAGGTCGGCGTCGCGCACGCCGGCCACGGCGGCCACGCTGCGCCGGCCGATCGCAAGGCCTCGAGCATCGTCGTCGACTTCATCACGCCCGAGACCGACACCTCGATCTGGTACTTCTGGGGCATGGCACGCAACTTCAACATCGAGGACAAGGCGCTGACCGCCTCGATCCGCGACGGTCAGGCCGCCATCTTCGGCGAGGACGTCGGCATCCTCGAGGCGCAGCAGAAGAACCTCACGGAGCAGCCGGGACGGCACCTGATGCGGCTGAACATCGACATGGGCGGCTTCGAGGCGCGGCGCATCCTCGAGCGGCTCGTGGCCGAGGAGCAAAACGATCTGCTCAAGGCCGGCCGCTGACCACGTGAGTCGTCAGCGCCGGCCGTACCAGCCGCCCGAGGCGATCGCCGTCACCACGGTGATGCCGTAGACGACGAGCGCCAGAGCGAGCGCCGCGAAGGTCCAGGCGAGCGAGCCGGTGAGCGAGAGCACGAGCCAGCCGCCGCCGACCGCGATCAGCATCCGGAAGAGGCCGCCGAGCAGCGGCCACGCGAGCCGGCCCGCACCCTGCGACGCGAAGTAGAGCGAGAGGCCGAGCCCGAAGAAGCCGTAGGTCGGGCCGACGACGCGCAGATACGTTGCGCCGGTCTCGAGCATGTGCGGGTCGTGGCCGAAGAGGCCGAGCCAGGCGAGCGGCCAGATCGCGGCGACGATGCCGACGATCTCCGTGATCGCGAACGCCAGGCCGCCGCCGATCAATGCGATGCGCAGCGCGCGCTCGCGCTGCCCGGCGCCGATGTTGGTGCCGACGAGCGCGACCATCGGCGCGCCGAGGCCGAAGACGAGCGGGATGAGCAGGTACTCGAGGCGTGCTCCCGTGCCGTAGCCGGCGACAGCATCCGGGCCGCCGTGCGCACCGACGAGCGCCGTCGTCAACGCGACGGTGAGCGAGGTCTGCAACGTGCTGATCGCGCCGACGCCGCCGACGCGCAGGATGTCGGCGAACATCGCGCCCTGCAGCCGTGCGCGCCGCAAGCGAACCACGGAGCGCCCGGAAAGCACGTACCAGCCGAGCACAGCGACGATGATCGCCGTCGTCAGCAGCACGGCGATGCCGCCGCCGGCGATGCCCATCGCCGGGATCGGGCCCCAGCCGAAGATCAGCAGCGGCGAGAGCGGCACCAGCAGCACGACGCCGAGGCAGACCGCGAGCGAGGGCACGAGCATGTTGCCGGTGCCGCGGATCACGCTCGCCAGCGCGTTCATCAGCCAGACCAGGATGTTGCCGGCGAAGACGACGTCCGAGTACGTCAGCGCCGCCTCGAGCGAGCCGCCGCTGCCGCCCATCGCCGCGTAGAGCGGGCGGCCGAAGGCGAGGAAGACGAGCGAGGTCACGAGGCCGAGGCCGACGTTGACGACAAGCGCGTGCATGACGAGCGCATCGGCATCGTCGCGGCGGCCGGCGCCGAGAGCACGCGCGATCGCCGACGAGATGCCGCCGCCGATCGCTCCGGCCGAGAGCATCTGCATCATCATGAAGCCGGGAAAGACGAGCGCCATGCCGGCGAGCGCGTCGGTGCCGAGCTTGGAGACCCACCAGGTCTCGATCAGGCCGGTCGAGGCCTGCGCCGTCATCACGAGGATGTTCGGCC
>JAYTHL010000646.1:0-2228 GCA_043732605.1 Rhizobacter sp.
GAGCCAGGATTGACGGCCATCGCGGCGCGATCGACCGGACGCATTCCGCCGGTCGACGGCGTGAGATCGTCAGAACGCGCCTGGCGACCCGTCGGGCGGACTCGGGCACCCGAAGCCGCCGAGAGGTCCGTGATGTCGCGCGACGTCGTCCCCGAACGCATCGATGCGTCTCCCGCGGGCGGGACGGGGCGCGATGTCGCGTTGCCGAGCAGCGAGGCCGCCATCCCGGCGGCGACGGCCGCGCTCGTCGTCTGCGCTGTCGGCGGCCGGGCGGACGGAAGCGCGGTCACCGGAGCGCCGGACATCGGCGCGGACCGCTCTTCGATCGGAATCCCGCCGATCGTCGCCGGCGCGGTGGCCGACCCGATCGGGAACGTCACGGCGCCGGGGGTCGCGGCCGCCGTCGGCTGGCGCGCCTCGGGAATCGCGGGAACGGCGTTCGCAGTCGCCGTCGCCGCTGCGGCCGAGGCCACGGGATCGACGGCAGCCGTCTGCGCCGCCGGTCGTGCCGAATACTGCCAGCCTGCGAAGGCGATCGCGACGATGCCGACGCCACCTGCCGCGATTGCGGCGAGCCATGCCTTCGATCCGGCAGGTCGGGACTCTGCGGGCAGTGGCGCGTGACGGGGCGGGGCGAACGATTGGCTGGGCGGGCCCGCATCGACGGGCGCCGCAGCGGCCACCCCGACGGCCGCCGCTGCAGGGGCTTCCACGCGCGTCGGCGCGCGGGCTGTCACCGGCGGTGGCTGGGTCATCGCCCGGGACGCGACCGGCGCAGCGGATGTGGCGGGGAACGACGTGACGGCGGTCGGCGGCTGTTTCTGCGGCTGCGGGGTGACCACCGTCTGCGGGGTGGTGGCGCCGACGGGCACCTGACGGGCCGTCGGCATCTGCGTCTCAGGGCTGAACGTCGTCGTCCTGGCATCGGCGGGCGCCGCCGGCATGTACGTGGGCAGGAACGCCTGATCGATGCTTGTCGTGTCGGCCGGACGCACATGCAACTGCGTCGCCGCGCCGGCCCGCACCTGGCGGCCGACGGCGCTGGGCAGCGTGATGCCCGGCAGGCCGCGCGGCGGAACCTCGGCGAGGCCGTCGAGAACAGCGCGCACCTGCTCGCCGCTCTGCGGCCGCTCGTTCGGCCGGATCGCGAGCATCCACGCCATCGCTTCCATGAAGCGCGCAGAGATGCCGGGCACGACGCGCCGGTCGATGGCATCGACGTCGTCCTGGACCGCTCGCGCCGTCGCCGGCGCCGGCGGCACACCGAACAGCAAGTAGTGGATGACGGCGCCGAGCGCGTAGAGATCGGTCCACGGGCCCTGGCGCAGTTGCGTCATCTCGGCGTACTGCTCGATCGGCGCGTAGCTCGGCTTCAGGATCGCGGTGAGCGACTGCGTGCGGTCGCTGATGACCCGGCGCGCGGCGCCGAAGTCGAGCAGGACTGGCGGCCCGTCGGGCGGCAGCAGGATGTTGTCGGGCGCGATGTCGCGGTGGTAGACGCCCTCGCGGTGCAGGAGCTCGAGCGCCGACAGGATCGGCATGATCACGCTCTTGATCCACGGCTCGTCGGGCGGGTGCGACATGCGCCGGCGCATGTCGCGCAGAGTGACGCCCTGCAGATAAGGCATCACCATGTACGCGGTGGCGTTGTCTTCCCAGAAACGGTAGACCTTGACCAGCGACGGGTGGTCGAAACGGGCGAGCAGACGCGCTTCGTTGATGAACGAGCGCAGGCCGATCGCGTAGGTCTCGGCGAACGACGCCGAGCGGACCGTGATCTGCGGCCCGGCGCCGCGCGCCGCGAGCGACGCCGGCATGTATTCCTTGAGCGCCACCTGGCGTTCGAGCGAGTGGTCCTGCGCCAGGTAGACGATGCCGAAGCCGCCCACGCCGAGGACGCGCAAGATCTCGAACTCGCCGAACCGGGTGCCGGCGGGGAGCGCGTCGTGCTCGGTCGCGGCCGCCGGGGCAGACGACTTGTTGAGGGTCGGAGGATAGGTACTCATGCTTCGTCGTGGGCCACCGGCCGGCGAGCCCGAGCTTACCGCAGGGCTCGCCCGGGCCGCCACCCGCATGCGCGGGTAGCGCAGGAGATGAAAATAGCCTCCTTTCCAGCGAAAAGCATCCTCAAGGTTGCGACTAACCACACATGGCCACGATCCTGCAGCACCTTCCCGTCGGCGAGCGCGTCGGCATCGCCTTCTCGGGCGGTCTCGACACCAGTGCCG
>JAYTHL010000647.1:0-2226 GCA_043732605.1 Rhizobacter sp.
TTGGTGCGCCCGGCAGGTATCGAACCTGCAACCCCTGCCTTCGGAGGGCAGTACTCTATCCATTGAGCTACGGGCGCAACGGGCTGGCAGTCTACCAGCGTGCGTCGGAGCGAGCCCGGGTGCAGCGAGGCTCGCCCCTATAATTTCGGGTTCGACGCGCGTCGAGGTCCCGCGGGCGGCACGTGTCGCCATGGCGGCGCGCGACCGAACTCCGCCCCCCGAGGACTCGATGACAGAAGCGCACGAAACCAACGAGATCGACGGCCCGCACGAAGGCCCCATCAAGACTCCCAAGCAGCTGATCCTCGCGGTCCTCTATGCGTTCGTGGTGCCGATCTTCGGCATCATCCTTCTCGTGATGTACGTGACGACCGACAAGCGGCCGTCCGCCGGCAGCGAGGCCCTCGGCCCGAAGGCCGTCGCCGAGCGCATCCACCCGGTCGGCATGGTCGAGGTCAAGGACGCGTCCGACCTCTCGTCGCTAAAGACCGGCGAGCAGGTCTTCGCCGCGCAGTGCACGGCTTGTCACACCGCCGGCGCGCTCGGCGCGCCCAAGTTCGGCGACGTCGATGCCTGGGCCGCGCGCATCAAGACCGGCTACGACGCACTGCTGCACTCCGCGCTCGCCGGCAAGGGCCAGATGCCGCCGCAGGGCGGCGGCGACTTCAGCGACTACGAGATCGCGCGCGCCGTCGTCTACATGGCCGACAAGGCCGGCGCCAAGTTCCCCGAGCCGCCAGCGCCCACGGCGGCCGCTTCCGGCGCGGCGACGACCGCAGCAGCGACTGCGGCAGCGCCCGCGATGGCCGCTGCGCCTGCCGCCGTCGCGACCACCGCCGCGGTGACCAGCGCGGCCGCCACCGCTGCGCCCGAGGCCAAGCCTGCTGCGGCGCCGACGCAACTCGCCGCCGCCACGCCGGCTGCTGCCGGTCCGCCCGCGCTCTACACGCAGATCTGCAGCGCGTGTCATGCGGCCGGCGTCGCCGGTGCGCCGAAGTTCGGTGACAAGGCCGCCTGGGCGCCGCGCGTCGCGATGGGCATCGATGCCCTCACGGCGAGCGCGATCAAGGGCAAGGGCGCGATGCCGCCCAAGGGTGGCTCGACCGCCAGCGACGCCGACATCAAGGCAGTCGTGACCTACATGGTCAGCGCCGCGAAGTGATCCCTATCCGGCTGCCTTCGCAGCCGGGCTGAGGCAGTAGCCGAAGCGCTCGACGAGCGCCGTGAACGCGAGCTCCTGCGGCCGCCACGCGCCGCGCTCGACGGCATCACCGGCGACCCCCATGTCGAGCGTGTGCACGATGCCCAGGCCGAGGTCGCTGGCGAGAAAGAGCCGCCCCGATTCGTCGAGGAACGCCTCGCCCGCGCGCGCCGGCAATCCGGTGTGGGTCGTGACGACGACGGACGCCGTCGACGGATCGGCCTGGAGGCGCCAGACCCACGGCGCGGCCTCGAGCTCGACGTACACGCGCTGCGGCCCGTTCTGGAAGAACCACGAGCCCTTCTCGTCGGCGCCGTAGTTGCGGCCGATGAACTCGCGCAGCTTCTCGTGATCGATCCGGCTGCCCTTCACGCGCGGGAACAGCCCGGCGTGCTGGATCCGGTCGTCGCGCATGTACCAGTCGCCACGCGCGTCGAGCGCGAGCCACGCGTAGCACGCGGGCACGTTGGGCCACTTCTTCAGCGCCGCTTCGACGATCGCATCCATCGAGCAGATTTTGCGCCGCCATCGCGTCAGAGCCGTGCCGCGAGCCAATCGGCCACGCTGCGCGGAAGGCTTCGCACGTGGCCCGGCCAGGGTCCGTTGGCGAAGCCGACGTGGCCACCGTGCTCTGG
Organism: Rhizobacter sp.; assembly: GCA_043732605.1. GTDB lineage: Bacteria > Pseudomonadota > Gammaproteobacteria > Burkholderiales > Burkholderiaceae_C > Schlegelella_A. Next base: position 1,837 of record JAYTHL010000647.1, read on the forward strand.
CTGCCAGAGGGTGACGTGCGCGCCGACCTCGCCCGGCCGCGGCAGCGCCGATGCCGGCAGGAACGGATCGTTGCGCGCGTTCAGCACCAGCGCCGGAATGCGGATCCGCGCGAGCTGCGCCTTGGCCGAGCTGCGCGCGTAGTAGTCGTCGGCGCCGGCGAAGCCGTGCAGCGGGCCGGTGAAGATCTCGTCGAAATCGCGCAGGTCGCGCGCCCGGCGCATCGCGTCGGCGTCGAACAGGCCGGGATGCTGGCGCAGCTTGACGAAGGCCTTCTTCTTCATCGTGCGCATGAACATGCGTGTGTAGACCTGACGGCCGAAGCCGTGACCGATCGCGCGGCCGCCGGCGGCGAGGTCGAGCGGCGCGGAGACGGCGGCGATCGCCTGCAC
>JAYTHL010000648.1:0-2220 GCA_043732605.1 Rhizobacter sp.
CCACGTCCGCTCGACGCACCGGCGCTCGAGCGCTTCGCGGCGCTGAAGGCGTGGCGCGCGGGCGTCGCGAAGGAGCACAACCTCCCCGCCTACGTCGTCTTCCACGACGCGACGCTCGCCGAGATGGCCGACCTGCGCCCCGATTCGCTCGATGCGCTGGCCGAGATCAGCGGCGTCGGCGCGCGCAAGCTCGACGCCTACGGCGAGCAGATCCTGCGCGTGCTCGCCGACGATTGAGGCCCTGTCGCGGGCCGGTTCACCCCGAACCGACCCGAGCGCCGTATCAGCATCGGATGAGGCAGACTCCCGCCGCGCCATGGCCAGCTCCGACCCCAGCGACGACACACTGATGAAGGCCTACGCCCAAGGCGACGCGGCGGCGTTCGAGCAGCTCTACGCGCGTCACCAGGCTGCGCTCTATCGCTTCGTGCGGCGGCTGCTCGGCCCGTCGCTCTCGGCCCAGGCCGACGAGGCGTTCCAGGACACCTGGCTGCGCGTCGTCCACGCACGCGAGCGCTGGGAGCCGCAAGGCGCGGCGTTTCGGACCTGGCTCTTCACGCTCGCGCACCACCGCGTCGTCGACCTGCTTCGCCGGAGCGGCCGCGAGATCTCGGTCGACGCGTTCGAGGGCGACGACGGCGACGAACCGTGGCAGCCCGAGGCCCAGCCGTGGCAGCACTGGCCGGCGCCGGCCGGATCGGCGCCGCAGGGCGACGAGCTCGCGTTCTGGCGTCGCGCCGGCGAGCGGCTGCTGCACTGCCTCGAGCAGCTGCCGCTGCCGCAGAAGAGCGCCTTCCTGCTCCATCACGACGACGGTCTCGCGCTCGACGAGGTCGCGCGCGCGCTCGAGGTCGGCTTCGAGACCGCGAAGACGCGACTGCGCTACGCGATGAGCAAGCTGAGGACGTGCATGGGCGCGTATCTCGAACCCTTGCAGGGCGCAGCGCCATGAGCGAGCCCGATGACGACGTCGGCGCGCGCGATGCCTGGCTGAGCCAGGCGCTGCGCCATGCGCCCGACGCGGACGCCGTGCCGCCGAGCGCGGTGAGCGCGGCGATCCTCGCCGAGGCGCGTGCGGCCATCGCGCGGCCGACCTCGTCCTCGCCGCGAGGTGCGCCCGCGCGTGGAGGCACGTTCGCAGACACGCTGCGCGCGTGCTGGGATGCGCTCGCGCGACCACCTGTCGCAGCCGCGTTCGCGAGCGTGATGGCGGCGACGATCGTCGGCCTGATGTGGTGGGATCGGCCGATGGACGACACCCTGCCTCGTCCGCCGTCGACCGCGGCGGAGCGGAAGATCGCGGCGCCGCCGGAGCCGTCGGCGCCTGCGAGCCTCAACACGCCGGCGCCCGCCGCCGCGTCTGCCGATCCGCAGGGTACGGCGACGAGCGTTCGGGTCGCTCCCGCGGAAACCGCGCGCAAGCGCGAAGCGCCCGCGGCGTTTCCCTCGCAAGAGACGGCGCAGGCGAAGCAGCGCGAAGGGTCGCGCCCGCGCGTCGACGAAGCAAAGAAGGATGCCGCGCCGTCTCTCGCCGGCCAAGGCGCTGCGACGCCGGCGCGTCAGGCGCAGAACGCGACGGCCACCGGATCACTGAGCGCGGCCGCGGCCGCAGCAACGTCGGTGCCCGTCGAGCCCGCGGCTGCCGCGTCGCCGGCACCTGCGCCCGTGGTGGCAGCGGCACCGGCGGCCCGACCTGCGCCCGCGCCGACGTCTCCTCTCGATGCCGGCCGCGCCGTCGGCGCGTCGCGCAGCGAAGCGAGCGCCGATCGCGCCGAGCAGCCCGTGGCCAAGAGCATCGCGCCCGGCCGCGCGCCGGTGCCGTCTGCGGATCCGGCGACGCGGCGGCGCGGCGACACCGACCGGCGCGACAGCACCGATGCCCTCGAGCGCGACAAGGCCGCGGCCGCGCCCGAAGCCTTCGCGCGACGCGACACGCCGGACCTTCGCCGCGAACGCGCAGTGGCCGCGACGTCCCCGTTGACGCCGTTGCGTGACGCCATCGCGCGCGACCCGCAGCGCTGGACACGCCAGAGCGCGGCAGGCGCCGAGATCGCGCTCGACCCCGCGTGGCGCGACTGGCTCGCGGAGATCGACGCTGCCGCCGCAGGCCGATGGCAAGCGACGACGGCGCAGGCACTCGAAGACGAGCGCCGCGACGGCGCGGTGCTGCGCCTCTTCGTCGACGGGCGCGCTGCGGCGGTCCTCCGCCTCGACGGCCAG
>JAYTHL010000649.1:0-7592 GCA_043732605.1 Rhizobacter sp.
GCCGTGCCCTCGGGCGACTTCGCGCTGCCGGTGTACAGCGCCCGGCCCGACGGCGCCGGCCCGTTTCCGGTCGTGCTCGTCGTCTCCGAGATCTTCGGCGTGCACGAGCACATCGTCGACGTCGTGCGCCGCTTCGCCAAGCTCGGATACCTCGCGATCGCGCCCGAGCTCTTCGTGCGCCAGGGCGACGCCAAGGCGCCGAGCGACGTCCCGACGCTGTTCGCGACGATCATCTCGAAGGTGCCCGACGCGCAGGTGTTCGCCGACCTCGACGCCTGCGTCGCCTGGGCCGCGACGCAGGGCGGTGACCTCGGCCGGCTCGGCATCACCGGCTTTTGCTGGGGCGGACGGATGACGTGGCTCTACAGCGCGAAGAACGCGGCCGTGAAGGCCGGCGTCGCGTGGTACGGACGGCTCGTCGGCGCGACGACCGCGCTGCAGCCGGCCTCTCCCGTCGACGTCGCTGGCCAGCTGCTCGCGCCGGTGCTCGGCCTCTACGGTGGCGCCGACACCGGGATCCCGCTCGAATCGGTCGAGAAGATGAAGGTGGCGCTCGCCGCTGGCAATGCGGTCTCGCGTGCTTCGCAGTTCGTCGTCTATCCGACCGCCCAGCACGCGTTCCACGCGGACTATCGCCCGAGCTACGACGACGCTGCGGCCAAGGACGGATGGCGCCGCTGCCTCGACTGGCTGCGCACCCACGGCGTCGCGTGACGCCGCCAGCCCGTTCGCGTCGCGTGACCCCCGCGTGACGCTCGCCTGGATCGTGCTCGCCACCGGCATCGGTGGCGTGCTCTCGGTCATCGTCGCCGCCGCGCTGACGCTCGGGGTGCTGTCGAAGATCGTGCATCACCTGGTGAGCCTCTCGGCCGGCGTGCTGCTCGCGACGGCGCTGCTCGACGTGCTGCCCGAAGCGTTCTCCGGCAAGGCGCCGCCGCAGGCGCTGTTCGCGACGCTGCTCGCCGGCCTGCTCTTCTTCTTCCTGCTCGAGAAGGCCGAGCTCTATCGCCACAGCCACCACCACGAAGGCGACGACCACCATCACCACCACGGCTTCGATCGCGCGCAGGCCGGGCGCGGCGGATGGAGCGTGATCCTCGGCGACAGCATCCACAACTTCTGCGACGGCATCATCATCGCCGCCGCCTTCCTCGCCGACACGCGCCTCGGCACGGTGACCTCGCTGGCGATCATCGCCCACGAGATCCCGCAGGAGGTCGGCGACTACATCGTGCTGCTCAACGCCGGCTTCTCGCGCGGCCGGGCGCTGTTCTTCAACGCCGTCTCTGGGCTCGCGGCGGTCGTCGGTGGCGTCATCGGCTACTTCATCGTCGGGCCGTGGCAGCAGTTCTTTCCGTACTTGCTGGTGATCGCGTCGAGCAGCTTCATCTACGTCGCCGTCGCCGATTTGATCCCGCAGCTCCAGCATCGCCTGACGCTGAAGGAGACGGCGGCGCAGCTGTTCTGGCTCGCTGCGGGCCTCGCGATCGTGCTGCTCGCGATCACGCAGCTGCACTGAACGCGCAGCCGCCGCTGGCGGCCCTCAGACTATGATGCCCGCGCACGTTCGCGCATCGCGCGGCGGCCTTCGCCAGGTTCATCTAAGGATTCCGCCGTGCTCGCAAAGTCGATCTGTCGTGTCTTCGTCGCGGGCGTGCTCGGTGCCGTGGTGTCCCTCGCGGCGCAGGCCCAGCCGGTGGTCCGCGTCGCCTCGACGCCGACCGGCGTGCCGTTCACCTTCCTCGACACGAAGACCAACGAGATCTCCGGGATCATGGTCGACCTGATGAAGGCGATCGGCAAGGACCAGGGCTTCAAGGTCGAGATCACGCCGATGACCTTCAGCACGCTGATCGCGTCGCTGCAAGCCGGCAAGGCCGACGTGATCGCCGCGGCGATGTACATCACGCCGACGCGCGCCGAGGTGGTCGACTTCAGCGATCCGATCATCACCTACGGCGAAGGCCTCTTCGTCGCCGCCAAGGACAGCAAGGACTACAAGTCGATGGAGGATCTGAAGGGCGAGATCGTCGGCGTGCAGATCGGCACGGCCTACGTCAAGCCGCTGACCGAGTCGGGCCTGTTCAAGGAGATCAAGGTCTACGACACGATCCCCGACATCATCCGCGACGTCAACGTCGGCCGCATCAAGGGCGGCTTCGCCGACTTCCCGATCGTCGCCTACCAAATCCAGCAGGGCGGCTACCCCGACACGCGCCTGGCGAAGAACTACAAGCCGGTGCTGCCGGGCAGCGTCGGCATCGCCGTCAAGAAGGGCGACAAGGCGATGCTCGACAAGATCAACGCGTCGCTGCGCAAGTTCAAGGCCGACGGTACGACCGACAAGATCCTCGCGACCTGGGGCCTGAAGTAGGCCGGCGCGGCGGCGGAGCGCAGGCCGCCGTGTTCGCGACCAAGGATCTCGCCGAGTACCTGCCGCTGCTCGCGCGCGGCGCGCTGCTCACGGTCGAGGTGTTCGCGCTGGCGTTGATCGTCGCGACGGTGCTCGGCCTCGGCTGGGCGCTGATGCGCGTGTCGGGCGTGACCTTCTTCGCCGGCTTCGCGAAGGCGCTGATCAACACGATCCGCGGCATTCCGATCCTGGTCCAGCTGTTCTACATCTACTTCGTCTTTCCCGAGATCGGCATCCGCCTGTCGGCGTTCGAGGCCGGCGTGATCGGTCTCGGCTTCGCCTACTCCTGCTACATGGCCGAGGTGTTCCGCTCGGGCATCGAAGGCGTCGATCCGGGCCAGGTCGAGGCGGCGCAATCGCTCGGCATGAGCCGCGTGCTGATCCTCTGGCGCGTGGTCCTGCCGCAGGCGTTCAAGATCGCGCTGCCGCCCTACGGCAACACCTGCGTGATGCTGCTGAAAGACACCTCGCAGGCCTCGATCATCACCGTCGCCGAGCTCTCGTTCCAGGGCAAGCTGATCGCCTCGTCGACATTCAAGAACACCGAGGTCTACACGCTGGTCGCGCTGATGTACCTCGTGATGTGCATCCCGCTGATCCTGATCGTCGGCCGGCTCGAGAAACGGTTCGGGCGCAAATGATCGCGATCCGCGACGTGCGCAAGTCGTTCGGCACGAACCTCGTGCTCGACGGCATCACGCTCGAGGTGACGCAGGGCGAGGTCGTGTGCGTGATCGGCGCCTCGGGTTCGGGCAAGTCGACACTCCTGCGCTGCGTCAACGGCCTCGAGTCGTACGACGCGGGCGAGATCGTCGTCGACGGCAAGCGCGTCGACCGCGACAAGGGCCACATCGTCGCGATCCGCGAGAAGGTCGCGATGGTGTTCCAGCGCTTCAACCTGTTCCCGCACCGCACCGCGCTCGAGAACGTGATCGAGGGACCGATCTACGTCAAGCGCGAGCCGCGCGCGCAGGCGATCGAGCGGGCGCGGGCGCTGCTCGTGCGCGTCGGCCTGGCCGGCAAGGAGAACGAATATCCGCATCGGCTCTCCGGCGGCCAGCAGCAGCGCGTCGCGATCGCGCGCGCGCTTGCGATGCAGCCGCTCGCGATCCTGTTCGACGAGCCGACCTCGGCGCTCGACCCCGAGCTCGTCGGCGAGGTGCTGTCGGTGATGCGCCTGCTCGCCGACGAAGGCCTGACGATGATCGTCGTGACGCACGAGATGGGCTTCGCACGCGAGGTCGCCGACCGCGCCATCTTCATCGACGGCGGCAAGATCGTCGAGCAGGGCATCGCGCGCGACATGCTCGGCGCGCCGCAGCACGAGCGAACGCGCGACTTCCTGCGCCGCGTCACGCATCCGATCTGAGCGTGTCGCATCGTCCTTTGATGAATGCACCGCCGTTGTCTCTGCCGCCGTCTCTGTGGGCGGCGACCGCGCGTGCGGCCGCGTCGACGCCAGCGCTCGACGCCTCGCGCACCGCCGACGTCGCCATCGTCGGCGCGGGCTTCTCGGGCTTGTCCGCCGCATTGCGGCTCGCGGCGTCGGGCGCGTCCGTCGTCGTGCTCGAGTCGGGCGAGCCCGGTTGGGGCGCGTCGGGACGCAACGGCGGCCAGGTCATCCCCGGCCTCAAGTGGGATCCGGACGAGCTGGTCGCGATGTTCGGCGCCGATGCAGGTGAGCAGCTCGTGCGCGTCGCGGGCGGATCGGCCGACACGCTCTTCGATCTCGTCGAGAAACACGGCATCGACTGCGAGGCCAGGCGCTGCGGCTGGATCCAGCCGACCTTCGCCGATGCCGACAACGTGATGGCGGCGCGCCGCGTCGCGCAGTGGCAGCGGCGCGGCGCGCCGGTCGAGCTGCTCGATCGCGAGACGGCCTGCCGGCTCGTCGGCAGCCCGATCTACCGCGGCGGCTGGATCGATCGCCGCGCCGGCTCGGTGCAGCCGCTCAGCTATGCGCGCGGCCTGGCGCGCGCGGCGCTGGCCGCGGGTGTCGTCGTCTGCGGCAACTCGCCGGTCACCGGTCTGGCGCGGTCGGGCTCGCGCTGGAACGTCACCACGGCGCACGGTCCTGTCGTCTCGGCCGGACAGGTGCTCGTCGCCACCAACGGCTACAGCGATGACCTCTGGCCGCATCTGCGCCAGAGCGTGATCGCCGCCAACAGCTTCCAGGTCGCGACCGAGCCGCTGCCCGAGACGCTCTTGCGCACGGTGCTGCCCGAAGGCCAGGTCGCGTCCGACACGCGCAAGCTCCTGCTCTACTACCGCGCCAACCACGACGGCCGCCTGATCATGGGCGGCCGCGGGACGTTCCGTGAGCCCACCGATCCGAGCGAGTTCGGCCACCTCGAGTCGGTGATCGGCCTCGTCTTCCCGCAGCTCAAGGGCATCCGCTGCGCGTTCCGCTGGAGCGGCCGCGTCGCGCTGACGCGCGATCACCTGCCGCACGTGCATCGGCCCGCGCCCGGGCTGACGATCCTGCTCGGCTACAACGGCCGCGGCGTCGGCCTGGCGACGACGCTCGGCACGCTGGTCGGTGCGCATCTCGCATCGCCCGACGACCACCCGTTGCCGTTGCCGCTGACCGGGATCGCGCCGATCCCGCTGCACTCCCTGCACCGCATCTACGCGACCGCGATCCTGCAGATGTACCGGCTCTCCGACTACATCGCCGTCCGCTAGACGCGGCCGCCTCTCAGCGGACGACGAGCACCGGCAGGGTCGTGTGCTTGAGCACGTCCTGCGTCTCGCTGCCGAGGAAGAGCGACGCGAAGCCCTTGCGGCCGTGCGAGCCCATCACGAGCAGGTCGCAGCCTTCCTTGGCGGCGTGCTCGACGATCGCCTCCCACGGCTGCAGGCCCTCGACCGTGTGGGCGTGGCTGACGAGGCCCGCGGCGTCGCAGGCGTCGATCACCGCGCGTACGTTGCGGGCCGCGTTCTTCTCCTGGGCATCGAAGAAGTCCTGCGGCGGCGTCGGCTGCAGCTCGGCCACCGCGCCGTAGGGGAATGGCTCCTTGACGCAGATCGTGTAGATCTCGGCGCCGAGCGGTTTGGCCAGGGCGATCGCGGTCGCGATCGCGTGCTGGCTGATCTCGGATCCGTCGGTCGGAACGAGGATGCGCTGGAACATTGGGTCACCTCCCGGAATGTGAACAAGCCTGGGCGGCGCGATCTTCGCACCGGCGCGGCGCGCCGTCATCCGGGTCGGTCAGCCGCGCGCGATCGGCCGCTCGGGGTCGGCCGACCATTCGCTCCAAGAGCCGGGGTAGAGCAGCGAGCCGGCGAGGCCGGCGTGCTCCATCGCGAACAGGTTGTGGCACGCGGTGACGCCCGAGCCGCAGGAATGGATCACGTCGCCGGGCGATCGCCCCGCGAGCAGTGCCTCGAATTCCGCGCGGAGCTGCGCGACCGGCTTGAACGCGCCGCGTTCGTCGAGATTGGCGCGATGGAAGCGGTTGAGCGCGCCAGGGATGTGTCCGGCGACCGGATCGATCGGCTCGACCTCGCCGCGGAAGCGCTCGCCCGAGCGCGCGTCGACCACGGCGCGCAACGGCGGCCGCGCCGCGACGCCGTCGGCATCGATCGTCGGTGCGAGCGACGGGCGGTCGGGATACGGCGGCCCGCCAGGTGCAGGCGTCGAAGCGTCGGTGAGCGTGCCACCCGCACGCTGCCATGCGGCGATCCCGCCATCGAGGATCGCGACGTCGGCGTGGCCGAGCCAGCGCAGCATCCACCACAGCCGCGCCGCGTAGACGCCGCCGTGCGCATCGAGGACGACGACCTGCGTCCCGGGACCGATGCCGAGCTTGCCGACGGTGCGCGCTAACGCGGCGCGATCGGGCATCGGATGGCGGCCGTTCCGGCCGGTCTTCGCGCTGCTCAGGTCGCGGTCGAGGTGCAGGTAGTGCGAACCGGGCAGATGGCCCTCGCGGTAGCTGCGTTCGCCGACGGCGGTGTCGGCGAGATCGAATCGGGTGTCGACGACGACGACATTGCGCGCGGGATCGGCCAGCAGTGCGTTAAGCGACGCGGCGTCGACGAGAGTGCGATAGGGTGAGTTCATACGGTGTTCGGCGGATCGGCGATCGTGGCGATGTCGGCGCGGCCGCTTCGGCTGCGCAGCAGCGTCGCGGAAAGACCGGCGCCGACGATGAGGAGCATGCCCGAGAGCGCCATCGCCGTCACGTGGTCGCCGAACAGGATCACGCCGTAGCCGAACGCCCAGGCGATGCCGAGATACTGCAGGCTGGCGTTGACGAGCGGCTTGCCGCGGCCGTAGGCGCGGGTGATCATGAGCTGGGCCAGCGTCGCCAGCACGCCGACAGCGAGCATCAGCACCGCGCCGCGCAGGTTCAGCGGATGCAGTCCGGACCAGAGCACCGTCGCCGCGCCGACGATGGCGCTCCCGAGCGAGAAGTAGAAGACGATCCGGTACTCCGGCTCGCCGACGCGGCCGAGCGCCGTGACCTGCAGGTACGAGGTGGCGGCGATCACGCCCGAGAGCAGGCCCATCAGGCCGTGCCAGAGCTGCTGCTCGGCGATCGTCGGACGCAGGATGAGGCCGACGCCGGCGAAGCCGACGAGCACCGTCGCGATCAGCCGGCCGTCGACCCGCGACGTGCCGAGCGCGACCGCACCGCCGATGAGGAAGAGCGCCATCCACACCGACGACATGTAGTTGAGCGTCATCGCCGTCGCCAGGGGCAGGTTGCCGATCGCGTAGAACCAGAGCACGAGCGCGGTGACGCCCGAGAGGCTGCGCCAGAAGTGCATCGACGCGACGCCGGTGCGGACGGTGCCGCCGCTCCAGCGGGCAACGCCGAGCATCATCAGCGCGCCGGTGATGCCGCGGTAGAAGACGATCTCGCCGGCGGGATAGTCGACCGAGGCGAGCTTCACGCACACGCCCATCGTCGCGAACAGGAACGTGGCGCAGACGATCAGCCAGGGTGGCGACATGCCTCGTGCGTCAGCCCATCGCGCGCTGGTACCACTCGTGGAACTGCTGCATGCCGTCTTCCATCGGGCTCTGGTACGGGCCGACCTCGTCATCGCCACGCTCCATCAGCGCGCGGCGACCGGCGTCCATGCGCAATGCGATGTCGTCGTCTTCGACGCAGGTTTCCCAGTACGCGGCCTGTTGTGCTTCGACGAACTCGCGCTCGAAGGCATGGAT
>JAYTHL010000650.1:0-7581 GCA_043732605.1 Rhizobacter sp.
CCTTCGGCTTCCTGGCGCAAGCGCGCCGAAGTGCCTTGCGCCTTCGGGATCTCCGAGCTCGCGTAGGCCTGGCCTTCCTTCTTCAAGCGGTCGCCGTCCTGGCCGGCCTTCAGCGTGTCCTCGAACGCCGCCTGCACCTGCTCGGGCGGCTGCACGCTCTGGACGTTGACGTTGACGACCAGGATGCCGGTGTTGAGCCGATCGAGCTGCGCCTGCACCGACTTCACGAGTTGCGAGGCGATCGCGTCGCGCTGCTCGTAGAGGACCGAGTCGATCTTGTTTTTTCCAACGATCTCGCGCACCGCCGATTCCGCCGCGAGCGTGACTGCCGATTCGGGATCGCGGTTCTCGAACAGGAAGGCGCGCGCGTCCGTCAGCCGGTATTGCACGGTGAAACGGATGTCGACAATGTTCTCGTCCTGCGTGAGCATCGACGAGTCCTTCAGGCCGGTCGCCTGCGAGACCGAGTTGCGGCCGACCTCGGTCGAGCGCAGCTGGGTCACGTTGACGGTCTCGTGCGCTTGGAACGGATATGGGAAGCGCCACTGGAAGCCGGCGTCCACGGTGTGGCTGTAGCGGCCGAACGAGGTGACGACGGCGCGCTGCCCTTCCTGGACGATGAACACGCCGCTGCCGAGCCAGATCAGCACGATCACGCCGCCGATCAAGGCAGCGCCGACGCCGGCGCTCTTCAGGCTCGGCTGGAAGTTCGGACCGCCGCCGCCCGGATCGCCGCTGCCGTTGCCGCGCCGCGAGCCCTTGCCGCCGAACAGGCCGCTCAGCTTCTTGTTGAAATCGCGCCAGAGCTCGTCGAGGTCGGGCGGACCGTCGTTGCGGCCGTTCTCGAGCAGCGTGACGCCGGCAAGGTCGGACGCGGACCGGTGACTCGCGATGCGGCGCACGACCGCAGCGAGCCACGCCCGTCCGGCGGCGCCGGCAGCGGCCCAGCGCTGGATCGGTTGCGATTCTTCCGTGTTGGAAGGAAAGGTCATGGAGGAGTCGATGTGATGACGGTGACGATGGACGGCAGCAAGTGCAGGCTAGGCATGCGAATGATAGGTGCCCGTTCGCACCGTCTCGTCGACCCCGGCTTCTTCGCTGCCGGCCGCCGGCTCGATCACGGGATCAAGTGAGGGCTGGGCGTCGGCATTCAAGTCGACGTCGGCCCGGACGGCCGTCGCTTCGGCGATCCGGGTGCGCAGCAGATCGAGGCCTTCGCCCGTCTTCGCGCTCACGAACACCCGCGTGACGCGCTCGCCCGAGGCCAACTCGATGGCGTCGAGCAGATCGCGCGGCCGCTCGGTCTCGTCCATGCGGTCGAGCTTGTTGAAGACGACGACCTGCGGCACCGCGCCGGCACCGATCTCGTCCAGCACGCGCTGGACCTCGGCCATCTGCGCCTGCAGCTCGGGGCTGGCGCCGTCGACGACGTGGAGCAGCAGGTCGGCGTCGGCGGCTTCCTGCAGCGTTGCCTGGAACGCCTCGATCAGCGTGTGCGGGAGGTCGCGGATGAAGCCGACCGTGTCGGAGAGCGCGACCGAGCGGGTGATGCCGTCGAGATGGAGCTGGCGCGTCGTCGTGTCGAGCGTCGCGAACAGCTGGTCGGCGGCATAGGCCTCGGCGTTGACGAGCGCGTTGAAGAGCGTCGACTTGCCGGCGTTGGTGTAGCCGACGAGCGAGACCCGGAACGTCGCGTTGCGCTCGCGTGCCCGGCGTTGCGTGCTGCGCTGGCGCTTGACCTTCTCCAGCTGCTTCTTGATGTTCTTGAGGCGCTCGCCGATCATGCGCCGGTCGAGCTCGATCTGCGCTTCGCCCGGGCCGCCGCGATTGCCGATGCCGCCGCGCTGGCGCTCGAGGTGGCTCCAGCGGCGCACGAGCCGTGTCGACAGGTATTGCAGGCGCGCGAGCTCGACCTGCAGCTTGCCCTCGTGGCTCTGCGCCCTCGCCCCGAAGATCTCGAGGATCAGCATCGTGCGGTCGGCGACGGCGACGCCCAGATGACGCTCGAGATTGCGTTGCTGCGCTGGCGACAGCGCCTGGTCGAAGATCACCGCTTCGGCCTGGTGGAGCTGGACCAGCTCCTTCAGCTCGTCGGCCTTGCCGGAGCCGACGAAGAGCGCCGCATCGGGCGCCTTGCGCCGCGCGATGACGCGCGCCACGGCGATGTCGCCTGCTGACTCCGCGAGGAGCGCGAGCTCGTCGAGCGAGTCGTCGAAGCCTCGCTTGCCGCCGAAGTCGACGCCGACGAGGATCGCTCGCGCGGGCGCGACGCCGTCGACCTGACGGGCAGCGCTCAACGGCGCTGCCCCGAACCCGACTGGGTCGTCAAGGCTGGTCGGGCGATTCGGGTGCGGTCTGAAAATTCACCGCGCGTCCGGGAACGACGGTCGAGATCGCGTGCTTGTAGACCATCTGCGTGACGGTATTGCGCAGCAGGACGACATACTGGTCGAACGACTCGATGTGGCCCTGCAACTTGATCCCGTTGACGAGATAGATGGACACCGGAACGTGCTCCTTGCGCAGCAGGTTCAGGAAGGGGTCTTGTAAGAGCTGCCCTTTGTTGCTCACGTTCAGTCTCCGTGATGTGGTTTGGAGCTGGAAACCTTAACACGGGGATTACCAGCAGACGAGCCGTAAGGCCATGCGTCACCGGCCCTTCTCCACGAACGGATTCTTGGACGAGCGCATCTCGATGCGCAGCGGCGTGCCGGTGAGCTTGAAGTGGGCACGAAAGCGCCCTTCGAGGAAGCGCTTGTAGGCGTCGGTGACGTGCTCGAGCGAGTTGCCGTGGATGATGATCACTGGCGGATTCATCCCGCCCTGGTGCGCGTAGCGCAGCTTCGGGCGGAACGCGCCGGCCCGCTTCGGCGTCTGGTGCAGGACGGCTTCCTGGAGCAGGCGGGTCAGCACCGGCGTCGGCATCTTGCGCGTCGACGACGCGTGGGCATCGGCGATCGCGGTCCAGACCGGCCCGAACCCCTGGCGCTTCTTCGCCGAGATGTTGAGCACCGGCGCGAACTTCAGGAACGGCAGCCGCTGCTCGATCGAGCGCTGCAGCGTCTCCTTCTGGTAGCCGTCGACGGCGTCCCACTTGTTGACGGCGACGACGACGGCGCGGCCGCTCTCGAGGATGTAGCCGGCGATGTGGGCGTCCTGGTCGGTGACTCCCTGAGTCGCGTCGAGCAGCAGCAGCACGACGTTGGCCTCGGCGATCGCCTGCAGCGTCTTGACGACCGAGAACTTCTCGACCGCCTCGAAGACCTTGCCCTTGCGGCGCAGGCCGGCCGTGTCGATCAGGTCGAAGCGGCGCCCGCCGCGCTCGAACGGGACGACGATCGCGTCGCGTGTCGTGCCCGGCTGGTCGAAGGCGACGAGGCGCTCTTCGCCGAGCCAGGCGTTGATCAGCGTCGACTTGCCGACATTCGGCCGGCCGGCGACAGCCAGGCGGATCGGCGCGTCGGCGTCGATCTGCTCGGAGCTGAATGCCTCGTCGTCCTCGACCACATCGGCCAGCGGATGGCCGTATGCCGCCTCCAGCGCCGCCTCGGCGAGCGAGACGACGCCTTGCCCGTGGGCAGCCGAGATCGGATGCGGGGCGCCGAGGCCGAGCTCGTAGATCTCGCCGAGCAGCGGCGACTCGGGCATGCCCTCGGCCTTGTTGGCGGCAACGATGACGCGCTTGCTCGCGGTGCGCAGGTAGCGTGCGATGTCGTGGTCGTGGGCCGAGATGCCGGCACGCACGTCGACCACGAAGACGACCGCATCGGCCTCGGCCACCGCCTGCTCGGCCTGGCGCGCCATCTCCTTGACGATGCCGGTCGGGTTCTCGGGCTCGAAGCCGCCGGTGTCGACGACGATGAACTCGTGCCCGCCGACGACGGCGTCGCCGTAGTGGCGGTCGCGCGTCAGGCCGGCGAAGTCGGCGACGATCGCGTCGCGCGTCTTGGTCAGGCGATTGAAGAGGGTCGACTTGCCGACGTTGGGCCGGCCGACCAGAGCGATCACGGGTTTCATGCCGTCATCGCCCGCGCGTCGACGGCACGGTCACGACGGCCGGAAGGCGAAGACGCCGCCCGATCGCGTCACGACCACGAGCAGCCCGCCGACGTTCACCGGGGGCACCGTGATCGCGCTGCCGTCGGTCGGCACCCGCGCCTGCGATTCGCCCTTGGCGCGCGAGAACCAGTGCAGCATGCCGGTGGCATCGCCGAAGACCACTGATTGCGCGACGACCGCGGGCGGCCCGAGGCTGCGGAACATCAGCGCTTCCGACGTCCACGCGACATCGCCGGTGGCGGTGCGAAAGGCGCTCAGGCGATCGGAGGCGTCGGCGCCGAACAGAAATTCGGCGTCGCCGCTGATCGCGTCGGTGCCGCCGATCGCCTTCGACCACGCGACCGTGCCGAGCTGGGCATCGACGCAGCCGATGGCGGCCTGGAACGAGCGCGCGCAGACCAAGTCGCCGGTGCGCACGACCGGGCCGACGAGGTCGGCGAGGCGCTCGACCTCGTTGGCGCCGCGCGGCGAGCCCAGCGGCACTTCCCAGCGCAGCGACGGGCCGACCGGATCGAATCCGGCCATGCGCGGGCCCTGCCCTGCCACCAACGTGTTCTTGAAGGCGGCGATGACGCCCGTCTGCGCCAGCGTCAGCGGATCGCCGGGCCGCGCGATCTGCCAGAGCTTGATGCCGTCGCTGGCGTCGAAGGCCTGGATCGCGCGGTCGACGCCGAGCACGAAGACGCGACCGCCGGCGACCAGCGGCGCAGTCGCGACGCGCACGCCGAGCGGCTTCCTCCACTTCACGCGGCCGGCCTCGACCGCGACGAGCTCGCCCCCGCGCGTGACCACGGCCGC
Organism: Rhizobacter sp.; assembly: GCA_043732605.1. Lineage (GTDB taxonomy): Bacteria > Pseudomonadota > Gammaproteobacteria > Burkholderiales > Burkholderiaceae_C > Schlegelella_A. Next base: position 4,858 of record JAYTHL010000650.1, read on the forward strand.
GACCTTGCCGTCGCTGCCGACGCCAGCGGAGATTTTGGCGCCGACATCGACGCGCCAGAGCGTCTTGCCGCTCTCGGCTTCGAGAGCGATGACGTTGCCGTCGCTCGCCGCCAGGGTCAGGGCGTTGCCGTTCACCGCGACCGTGAGCGGGAACTGGACCGAGCCGACGTTCTGGCTCCAGGCCGAGCGGACCGCGATCGGCGCCGCGATCGGCTCGAGCTCCTTGGCCTTGGGCTTGTCCGAGCCGAAGAGCTTGCCGAACGTCGAGTTGTAGGCGGAGTCGAATGTGGAACAGCCGGCGACCAGCGACAGGGCCAGTGCCGCCAGCGCCATCGCACCCGCGCGCAGCATCGCGCGCGACGCGTCCGGACCCGACGCGGCCAGCGTCACTTCGCCGCCTCGGCCGCGCTCGCCGCCGGCTGCGCGCCGAGGATGTTCAGCTTGGCCTCGACCAGGCGGCGGTAGTCGATCTTCGGATCCATCGCGTTCCAGGCCTTCAGGTACGAGGCCTTGGCTTCTTCGTTCTTGCCCTGGGTCAACAGCACGTCGCCACGACGGTCGGCGGCGAGCGCGGCGAAGTCGGGCGCGTCGATGCCATCGAGCTGCTTCAGGGCCTCGTCGAACTTCTTCGCGTCGAGCAGGAGACCGGCCAGACGCAGCCTGGCGATCGCGCGGTATTCGCTCTCGCCTGCGTTGTCGGCAACCCACGCGAGGCTGGCCTGCGCGTCGTCGAGCTTGCCCTTTTCGGCCGCCACGCGCGCAGCCACGAAGCCGGCCTGTTGCGTGAAGGCGGCGCGCGGGTAGCGCGACTTCATGTCGGCGAAGATCCGCGTCGCAACGTCGGCATCGGAGGCCTGCGCCGCGCGATCGACCTCGTCGAACATCGCGCCTGCCTTCGCGCCCTGGTCGCGCTGGTAGATGCCCCAGCCGTTCCAGGCGGCGTAGGCGCCGAGGACGACGACCAGCACCCACGTCACGAGGTTGCCGTGCTGCTTCCAGAATGCCTTCAGCGAGTCGAGCTGTTCCTGCTCTTCGAGGTCGAGATGAGTGGCCATGACGGGTTCGAAAAGGCCTCGCGCGAGGGCGCGAGGCGTGGTGCGGACAAACGCGAATTATGCGGTGAGGGTCCCGGCCCAGGCGGCCACGTCGTCGAGGCCGACCGTTCGCTGCGCCGCGGCGGCGTCCCGAAGCGCCTTGACCGACGCCTCGCCGCGCGCGACTTCGTCCGGGCCGAAGATGAGCGCGTAGCGTGCGCCGCTGGCGTCGGCCTTCTTGAACTGCGACTTCATGCTGCCGCGGCCGTCGCGGCCGCCAGCGTGCATGTGCACCGAGACGCCGGTCCGGCGGAGCGATTCGCAGGCGGCCATCGCCACGGCGAGCGACTGCGCGTCGGGGACGATCGCGTAGACGTCCGGCGACGGCGCGGCGGGAGCGACGCCGATCGCCTCGAGCAGCAGCAGCATGCGCTCCATGCCCATGCCCCAGCCAACCGCCGGCGTCGGTTTGCCGCCGAGCTGCTCGAAGAGGCCGTCGTAGCGTCCGCCGCCGCAGACCGTGCCTTGCGCGCCGAGGAGATCGGTCGTCCACTCGAACACGGTCAGGTTGTAGTAGTCGAGGCCGCGCACCAGGCGCGGATTGACCCGGTAGTCGAGGCCGGCGGCGTCGAGCATCGCGCGCACGGCGTCGAAGTGGGCCAGCGACTCGGCGCCGAGGAAGCTCATCAGCTGCGGCGCGCTCTCGACGACGGCCTGCATCGCGGGGTTCTTGCTGTCGAGGATGCGCAGCGGATTGGTGTGCAACCGACGCCGCGCGTCTTCGTCGAGTACGCCCGCGTGCGTCTCGAAGTGCGCGATCAGCGCGGCGCGGTGGGCGCTGCGCTCGTCGGGCTGGCCGAGGCTGTTGAGCTCCAGGCGCACGTCGCGCCCCTCGACCATGCCGAGATCACGCAGCAGCGCGCGGCACATCAGGATCTGCTCGGCATCGACGTCCGGACCGGAGAAGCCGAGCGCCTCGACGTCGATCTGATGGAACTGACGATAGCGGCCCTTCTGCGGCCGCTCGTGGCGGAACACTGCGACCTGGCTCCACAGCCGCAACGGTCCGTTGTAGAGCGCGTTGTGCTCGATCATCGCGCGCACGATGCCGGCCGTCGCCTCGGGCCGCAGCGTGAGGCGATCGCCGTTCATCTTGTCCTCGAAGGAATACATCTCCTTCTCGACGATGTCGGTCGCCTCGCCGATGCCGCGCACGAAGAGCGACGTCGCCTCAACCAACGGCGTGCGTACGTTGACGTAGGCGTGGCGCCGCATCAGCTCGCGCACCTTGGCCTCGAACCACTCCCAGCGCGCCGATTCCGGCGGCAGGATGTCGTTCATGCCCTTGACCGCGCGCAGGCTCTCGCTCATCGGCGCTCTGGCGTCGTTGCGTCGTGCACCGCCGTCATGCGACGGTAGCGGTGCCGAAGCGCTTCTCGATATAGCGCTCGACGAGCGCGTGGAACTCGGCGGCGATGTTGTCGCCGCGCAGCGTCAGCGCCTTCTCGCCGTCGATGAACACCGGCGCGGCCGGCGCCTCGCCGGTTCCCGGCAGGCTGATGCCGATGTCGGCATGCTTGCTCTCGCCCGGGCCGTTGACGATGCAACCCATCACCGCGACCTTCATCGTCTCGACGCCGGGATAGCGCGACTTCCAGACCGGCATCTGCGCGCGCAGGTAGTCGTCGAT
>JAYTHL010000651.1:0-2213 GCA_043732605.1 Rhizobacter sp.
CCAGCCGCTGACGCAGGTCCAGCAGATCGCGTTCGCGACCACCTTCGGACCGCTCGACATCGGCCTGAAGCGCGTCTTCAGGCGGCCCGAGCGGCTCGACGACGAGCGCCTCATCGACATCTCCAACGTCGACGCCGCGGGCCAGGTCGCGAAGCGAGACTCGCCGAAGAACCTCTCCAACTTCGCCAACCAGCTCTGGCACAGCGACAGCTCGTTCATGAAGCCGCGCGCCGCGTATTCGATGCTGCACGCGGTCGTCACGCCGAGCTGGGGCGGCAACACCGAGTTCGCCGACCTGCGCGCCGCCTGGGACGCCCTCGACGCGCGCTCGCAGCACGACGTCGAAGGCCTGATGGCCGAGCACTACGCGCTGCACACGCGCCTGCTGCTCGGCGACGAGGCCTACACCGACGATCAGAAGGAGGCGATCGCGCCGGCGGCCTGGCCGCTCGTCGATGTCCATCCAGGATCGAAGCGCAAGGTCCTCTTCGTCGGCGTGCACGCGCGCCAGATCGTCGGCTGGCCGACAGCCGAGAGCCGCATGTTCCTCGCCGACCTGCTCGAGCATGCGACACAGCGCGAGCGCGTCTATGTGCATCAATGGCAGCCGGGCGACCTCGTGATCTGGGACAACCGCGCGACCTTGCACCGCGGCCGCCGCCACGACCTCTCGGAGCGACGCGAGCTGCGCCGCACGACGATCAACGCGACGCCGGAGGCGATGCTCGACGCGGCGTGAGGCCGGGGCCGATCGCCTGTCCCGCCGCGCTGGCGGCGCTCTTCAGACTTCGCGAGGCGCTCGTGTATCCGCCCGCGCCGCCGTCGACGAAGTGGACGTGCAGGCTGTCTTCCGGCGCCATCACGAGGCAGGTCATGAGGGCGGTGTCGGAGACGTGGATGCCGTAGCGGATCCCGCGCGCGGGCGCGGCTTGGGCGAGGTAGCTCTTGATGGCGTCGACCGCATCAGTCGGGCAGTCGATGACGAGGCAGACCGTCTCGTCGTGCTTGCAGAAGTCGGTGTTCGTCACAACCTCGCTCCGGTAGCGCTGCGGGTCGAACTTGCCGATCGGTTTCCCGCGCCCGAGGACGAGCCGGGCCAGCAACGTCTCGATCAGCACACGCACGGCCCACAGCAGCAGCGATCCGCCGCGGCGGCGCGCGCGCGCCTCGAGCATGAACCCCGTAGGCGGCCAGCGCGCCTTGAGCGTGGCCTCGCGCACGGGTCTGGTCTCGGCGTCGGGGCCGGCCAATGCGACCACGCGAGCATAGACCTCGGTCATGTCGGCGGCACCTTGCAGGATCAGGGTGAGCATCGCGCCGCGCGTGGAGTGCAGCGTGTCCCAGCGACACGAGAGGCCTTCCAGATCGACTGGCGCGCCGTCGTCGAGCTCGGCCGGCACGTTCGCGAGTGCGGCGAGTCCGGCGTCGCCGCGGCCGCGGATCGACGCCTCGAGCAGTCCGACGCCGCCGCCGAGGAACACGCCGAAGCTGTTGCCCGGCGTCGGCTCGTAGCGGCCGACCAGCACGTCGACGCCGAACCGGCGCAGCTCCTTGACGGCGACGAGGCCGGCGCGCAGCGTCATCGCGAAATCGCGCGTCGCCATGCCGCGCACGCGCGCCAGTTCGATGCGCGCCCTCTCGGCGTACTCCGGTGGCACCATCACCACGGCACCGTCGCCGCCGAACAGGAACGGAATCCGCGTCGGCGCGCACAGGTTGCGCAGCGCCGTGATGCCCATCGCGGCGACGAAGTTGACCGTCTTGTGCTGCCCGTTGGCGATCGCCCCGGTCGAGTCGACGATGTCGGTGACGGCCAGCAGCCACTCGTCGGGGGCGCTGCGGTATCGACCGACGTCGAAGGTGTCGCGGGCCGTCGCGAGCAACGGCAGGTCCGCGAAGAAGCTCGTCAGAGCGGAATGTTCCGGTGCTTGCGCCACGGGTCCTCGACCTTCTTGTCGGCCAGCATCGCCAGCGAGCGGCAGATGCGCTTCCTGGTCTCGTGCGGCTGGATCACGTCGTCGACATAGCCGCGCGCGCTGGCGATGAAGGGGTTGGCGAACTTGGCCTTGTACTCGGCCTCGCGCGCGGCGAGCTTGGCCGGATCGCCCTTCTCGTTCCGGAAGATGATCTCGACCGCACCCTTCGCGCCCATCACCGCGATCTCCGCGTTCGGCCAGGCGAAATTGACGTCGCCGCGCAGGTGCTTGGAGCTC
>JAYTHL010000652.1:0-2209 GCA_043732605.1 Rhizobacter sp.
GCGAGGTCGCGCCGCCAGATCGCGAACAGCACGGCGAACGTGAGCGCGATGGCGAGCAGCGAGGGCAGCGCGAAGCGCCCGAGCCATGTCGCCAATGACGGCATCCTGTCGGCGAAGACGACGAGGTTGGCCGGGTTCGAGATCGGCAGCACGAAGCTCGCGGCGTTGGCGATCAGCGCGCACGCGAGCAGGTACGGCAGGGGCTTGGCCCTCGCCTTGCGGCAGACGGCGAGCACGGCCGGTGTCAGGACGACGGCGGTCGCGTCGTTCGACATGAAGATCGTGACAATCGTGCCGACGCCGTAGACGAGCGCGAAGAGGCGTGGCGCCGAGCCGCGCGCGCGCACCACGCAGACGGCGGCGAGGTAGTCGAACAGGCATTCGCGTTCGGCCATCGCCGAGAGCAGCATCATGCCGACGAGGAAGAGATAGACGTCGGTGCCTGCGCCGATCGCGTGCAGCGCGCTCTGCCACGGCACGAAGCCGAACGCGACCAGCGCCGCGGCGCCGGCGAACGCCCAGGCGACTTCGGGCGAGCGCCAGGGCCGGACAACGACGCCGAAGAGGGCGACGGCGGCGATGGCGTAGACGAAGAGGCTCAGGGTGCGCGCGTGGCCTCGGTCGACGCTGGCCCGATCGGCAGGGCCGCCGGCGCTGCTCCGGCGCGGCGCAAGCGCCGCTTCACGACATCGATCGCGTCGTCGACGAACGTGAACACGACCGGGATGACGAGCAGGCTCAGGAAGGTCGACGTGATCAGGCCGCCGATGACGACAATCGCCATCGGCGCGCGAAAGCTCGGGTCGGTGCCGATGCCGAGCGCGATCGGCAGCATGCCGGCGCCCATCGCGATCGTCGTCATGACGATCGGGCGCGCCCGCTTGTGGCACGCGTCCATGAGCGCGTCGACCCTTGTCATGCCGCGGTCGCGCCGCGCCATGATCGCGTACTCGACGAGCAGGATCGAGTTCTTGGTGGCGATGCCCATCAGCATGATCAGGCCGATCATCGACGGCATCGACAACGCCGTGCGCGTGATGAAGAGCGCCAGGAACGCGCCCGGAATCGAGAGTACGAGCGCGACCAGGATCGTCGCCGGCTGGACGAAGTCCTTGAACAGCAGCACCAGCACGACGTAGATGCAGGCGACGCCGGTCAGCATCGCCAGGCCGAAGCTGTCGAACAGCTCGGTCATCGCCTCGGCGTCGCCGACGCTCGCGCGTTGCACGCCGGGCGGCAGCGTCTGCAGGCTCGGCAGCGCGAGCGCTTCGGCCTGCACCGCGCCGAGCGGCTGGCCGTTGAGCTCGATGTCGAAGTTGATGTTGCGCAGCCGGTCGTAGCGGTCGATGCGCGCCGGGCCGCTGTCGATCGCCAGCGTCGCGACGTTGCCGAGCATCACCGGGCCGCGTGCGCCGGGCACGGCGAGGCGAGCGATCAGGCCGAGGTCGGTGCGCGCCTCGGGCGGCAGCTTGACGACGATCGGCACCTGGCGCTGCGAGAGGTTGAGCTTGGCCAGGCTCTGGTCGTAGTCGCCGGCCGTGGCGACGCGCAAGGTCTCGCCGATCGCGGTCGCGGTGACGCCGAGGTCGGCGGCACGGGCCGAGTCGGGCCGCACGATCAACTCCGGCCGCACCAGGCTCGATGACGAGGTGACGTTGCCGATGCCCGAGAGCGTGCGCAGCTCCTGCTCGACGCGGCGCGCGACCTCGCTGAGCACGGCGCCGTCCTCGCCCGCCAGCACAAGCGTGTACTTCTCGTTCGAGCCGCCGAGGCCGACGTTGATGCGCGCGCCCGGGACGGCGACGAGCGCGTCGCGCAGCTCCTTCTCGATCGCCTGCTTGCGCACGCCGTGGCGCTCCGAGCGCGGCGTGAGGTTGAGCGTGAGCGACGCCTTGCGAACGTCGGCGCCGCCGCCGCCCTGGAACGGATCGGCGCCGGTCGCGCCGCCGCCGACCGTCGTGTAGATCAGCTTGACGTTCGGGTTCTTCGCGACGATGACGCGCGCCGCCTCGGCGGTGGCGTTGGTCTGCGCGAACGTCGAGCCCGGCGGCAGCGCGATCTGCACCTGCGTCTGCGAGAGGTCGTCGGGCGGGATGAAGCCGGTCGGCAGCAACGGCACGAGGGCCAGGCCACCGACGAAGAAGACGAGCGCGCCGATCGTCGTCAGGATGCGGTGGCGCAGGCACCAGCGCATCCAGCTCATGTAGAT
>JAYTHL010000653.1:0-7559 GCA_043732605.1 Rhizobacter sp.
GGGCCGACGATCTCGCGTACCGATGCGGCGGCGTAACCGCGCAGGGCGAAGGCGTGCGCGGCTTCGTCGAGCAGCCGCGGCAGGCGACTAGAGGCGCGCTTTGGCGGCGTCGCCGACTTGAGAGCCGTGGATTTGAGAGGTGCATCGACGAGCATCGCCGAATTAGAAAGACAAACAGTTGTTTGGTCAAGGATGACTGTCCGGAGCACCGTGCGAAGCAGGACGAGAATCGCCGCGCCATGCCGATGTCTCCCGCCGCCGCCGACCTGCGCCAGCGCGCCCGCGCGCCCGACGCGCTCGAGCGTGCCGACATCCCCTGGCTGCACGCCCTTGAGCCCCACGAGCGCGAGCGCGCGCTCGCCGACCTGAAGGTGGTGAAGGTCGAGGTCGGCGAGCTGCTGTGTCGCGTCGGCCGGCCGGTGACGTACTGGTTCGGCGTCATCGACGGCCTGTTGAAGACAAGCAACGACACCTCGATGGGCATCCCGATCACCTTCACCGGCCTGCCGCCGGGCGGCTGGTTCGGCGAAGGCACGGTGATCAAGCGCGAGGCCTACCGCTACAACATCGAGGCGCTCCGGCCAAGCCTCGTCGCCGGCCTGACGGTCGAGACCTTCCACTGGCTGCTCGACCGCAGCATCCCGTTCAACCGCTACATCGTCCAGCAGCTCAACGAGCGGCTCGGCCAGTTCATCGCCGCGCGCGAGATCGACCGCCTGAGCGACCCGGATGCACGCGTCGCGCGCAGTCTCGCGGCGCTGTTCCATCCGGTGCTCTATCCGAAGGTCGGCAGCCTGCTGCGCATCACCCAGCAGGAGCTCGGCTACCTCGTCGGCCTGTCGCGCCAGCGGGTCAACGAAGCGCTGCAGGCCTTGCAGTCTCGCGGCGTGATCCGGGTCGAGTACGGCGGCGTCACCGTCACCGATCTCGAAGGTCTGCGCGCCGTCCGCTAGCGATCGACGGGCGAGGCCGGCGGCGGATTGCTGATGCCGGAGGCGACGTGGCCCGACGGCACGTGCGCGGCGGCGTTCTCGATGTGGCCGGTCTGGTCGTCGAAGAAGAAGTCGGGCTCGAACTCGCGCAGGAACTCGCCCTTCTGGAGGCCGCCGAGGAACATCGCCTCGTCGATCTCGACGTTCCACTCCATCAGCGTGCGGATCGCCCGCTCGTGCGCCGGCGCGCTGCGCGCGGTGACGAGCGCGGTGCGGATGCGCATGCCGTGGACGCGCTCGTGCTGCAGCCGCTGCAGCGCCTGCAGCAGCGGCTTGAACGGCCCGGCCGCCAGGGGAGTCGTCGCCTGCTCGCGCTCGTGCGCCTGGAAGGCGTCGAGGCCGCTCTTCTGGAAGACGCGCTCGGCTTCGTCGGAGAAAAGAACGGCGTCGCCATCAAAGGCGATCCGCACTTCCTGCGGGTGCGCGTCGGAGGCGCGCGCCGAGTGCGGGTAGACGCGTGCCGCCGGCACGCCGGCCTCGAGCGCGGAGCGTACATCGGCGTCGTTCGCTGACAGGAACAGGTTCGCGGCGAGCGGCTTCAGGTAGCGCCACGGCGTGCCGCCGCGCGTGAACACGCCGCGCTGCACCGGCATGCCGTAGGCCTGCGCCGAGCGGAAGACGCGCATCCCGGACACCGGATCGTTGCGCGACAGGATCACCACCTCGACCCGCTGCGCCGCCGCATCGTTGAAGGCCAGGAGCTTCTTCACCAGCGAGAACGCGACGCCGGGCTTGGCCGCCTTGTCGATGCGCTCGAGCTGGAGCTGCATGTAGGCGCGGTCGTCGTTGGCCTCGAAGTGCTCGTTCTCTTCTTCGAAGTCGAAGAGCGCGCGCGACGAGATCGCGACGACGAGCTGACCTGCGAGAGAGACTGCCATCGACCCATGATACGAGTCGGGCGAGCGACGCTAGACCGTCACTTGATGAAGCTGTTGAGCTGGATGATCGGCAAGAGAACTGCGAGCACGATCAGCATCACGACCCCGCCCATGCCGACGATCAAGAGCGGCTCGAGGATCGTCGCCATCTGCAGCGCGCGGCGCTGCACTTCGCCCGACAGCTGCTTGGCGGCGCGGTCGAGCATCTCGGGCAGCTGGCCGGTCTGCTCGCCGAGGCGCGAGAACATCGCCAGGATGCCGGGAAAGCGCTTCTTGCCGGCGAGCGCGGACGCGAGCGGCGCGCCTTCCCTCACCTGCACGAGTGCGTCCATCGCGTCGGCGCGCATGGCGCGGTTCGAGAGGGTCTCGGCCGCGGCCTGCAGCGCCTTCAGGATCGGCACGCCGGCTCCCGCGAGCATCGCCAGCGTGCCGGCGAATCGCGCCGCGTTGTAGCCGCGCGCCAGACGGCCGATCAGCGGCACGTCGAGGAAGCTCGCGTCGAAGCGCTCGCGAAAGGCGTCGTTGCGCAGCATGACGGCGAGCAATATGCCGCCGGCGGCGAGCGCGAGCAGCACCAGCCAGCCGTAGCCGCGCAGGAAGTCGCTGAACGCGATCATCGCGACGGTCAGCAGCGGCAGCGCGCGCTTGGAGCTGGTGAAGACCGTCGCCACCTGCGGCACGACGTAAGTGACGAGGAAGACGACGATGATCACGGCGATCACCGAGACGATCGCCGGATACAGCGTCGCACCGATGAGCCGGCCCTTGAGCTCCTGGCGCGCCTCGAGATCGTCGGCGAGCCGCTCGAGCACTTGGCCTAACGCGCCGCTCTGCTCGCCGGCGGCGACGACGCCGCGGTACACGTCGTCGAATTCGCGCGGCATGCTGGCGAGCGCGCGCGCGAACGGCGACCCGGAGTTGACCTCGCTGCGCAGATGCGCGACGAGCTCGCGCTGGCGTGCGTCCTCGGCTTCGTCGGCCAGGGCGGTGAGGGCGCGCTCGAGCGGCAGGCCCGAGCCGACCAGGCCGGCGAGCTGGCGCGTCCAGACGGCGAGCGCGGTGGCATTGAAGACCTTGCGCGAGAGGTTGAAGCCGCCGACCTTGGTGCCGCCCGATTCGACCTGGGTGACCGCGAGCGGCACGAGCGACTGCGCACGCAGTTGCGATCGTGCCGCGCGCGAGGTGTCGGCCTCGACCAGTCCGCTCGTCGTCTTGCCGGCGGCGTCGAGGGCCTCGAATCGATAGGCTGGCATCAGGCGGCGAGCGCGAAAACGAGCATCACTCGCGGGTGACGCGCAGGACTTCCTCGAGCGACGTGATGCCTTCAGCGACGAGGCGCTCGCCGTCCTCGCGCATCGACTTCAGCCCCGACGCTTCGCCGGCCGCCTGGATCTTCGCTTCGGTCGCGCGCTCGTGGATCAGGGCGCGGATGTTGTCGTCGACATCCATCAGCTCGTAGACGCCGGTGCGGCCCTTGTAGCCTGTCATGCCGCACTGGGCGCAGCCGACCGGATGCCAGTGGCCGTCGTCGTCCGGCTTGCGGCAGACGAGGCAGAGCTTTCGCACCAGCCGCTGCGCGAGCACGCCGATCAGGCTCGACGAGAGCAGGAAGGGCTCGACGCCCATGTCGATCATCCGCGTCACGGTGCTCGGCGCGTCGTTGGTGTGGACTGTGGCGAGCACCAGATGGCCGGTCAGCGAGGCCTGGATCGCGATCTGCGCGGTCTCGTAGTCGCGGATCTCGCCGATCATGATCACGTCCGGGTCCTGGCGCAGGATCGCGCGCAGCGCCTTCGCGAAGGTGAGGTCGATGCGCGCGTTGACCTGCGTCTGGCCGATGCCCGCGAGCTCGTACTCGACCGGGTCTTCGACCGTCAGGATGTTGGTGCCGGCGGTGTCGACGCGGCCGAGTGACGCATAAAGGGTCGTCGTCTTGCCCGAGCCCGTCGGGCCGGTGACGAGGATGATCCCGTGCGGCTGGTGCACGAGCTTGTCGAACTTCTCGAGCACGTCGCCGCTCATGCCGAGGCCTTCGAGCGTGAACTTCGACTCGGCCTTGTCGAGCAGGCGCAGCACCGCGCGCTCGCCGTGCGCCGAGGGCAGTGTCGAGACGCGGACGTCGACGGCGCGGCCGCCGATGCGCAGCGAGATGCGGCCGTCCTGCGGCAGGCGGCGCTCGGCGATGTCGAGCTCGGCCATGATCTTCAGGCGCGAGATCAGCGCCGCGTGCAGCGCGCGGTTGGGCTGCACGACCTCGCGCAGCGTGCCGTCGACGCGAAAGCGCACGGCGCTCGAGCGCTCGTACGGCTCGATGTGGATGTCGCTCGCGCCGTCTTTCGCGGCCTGCGTCAGCAGCGCGTTCAGCATGCGGATGATCGGCGCGTCGTTCGAGGCCTCGAGCAGGTCCTCGATCGCGGGCAGCTCCTGCATCATCCGCGACAGATCGACCGCGCTCTCGACCTCGCCGATCACGACCGCGGCACTTGATTCGCCGCCGGCGTAGGCAGACGCGATGCGCGCGCTCAGCGTGTTCGCCGGCTCGCGCGCGAAGGCGTCGATGTCGAACACGCGCAGCACTTCCGACAGTGCCGGCAGGCCGACCTTCTCCGGCGCCCAGAGCACGAGGCGCGTGCCGTCGTCCTCGAGCAGCAGCGTGTGCGCCCTCGCGTAGGCGTACGGCAGCGGATGTCGCATGGCCATGCGGCTCTCCTACTTCGTCGCGCCGGACGCCGACGTCGCAGCAGCGGCCGGAGCGGTGGGATCGACCCGCGTCGGTGGCTGGATCACCGGCACGTTGACCGGCGGCGGCGAGCCGTCACCCTTGGGGGCGACGGGCTTGACGAGGTTCGGCGTCGTGCCCGGCGAGCTCTGCGGCGCCGCCAGCGGCTGGCCGGCGTCGTCGACGCGGCGCATCGGCGGGATCACGGGCGAATCGTTGATCGGCACCAGGAAGCTGTTCGGCGGCTGCATGTCCTTCTGGAAGCCGCGGATCTGCTCGTAGCGGTCGAGCGAGAGGCGGTTCGCGGTGTCGGCGTCGCGCATCACGACCGGGCGCAGGAAGACCATCAGGTTGGTCCGCGTCTTCGTGCGGCTCTCGCTGCGGAACAGCGCGCCGAGATACGGGATGTCGCCGAGCAGCGGCACCTTCGAGCGGTTGTCGGTGTAGCGGTCTTCGATGAGGCCGCCGAGGACGAGGATCTGTCCGTCGTCGACGACGACGTTCGACTCGATCGAGCGCTTGTTGGTCGACGGCCCGGCGTTCGAGGTTCCCGGCGCGACCTGCGACGACAGGCTCGACGACTCCTGGAAGATCGCCATCCGGATCGTGCCGTTCTCGCCGATCTGCGGCCGGATGCGCAGCGTGATGCCGACGTCCTTGCGCTCGATCGTCTGGAACGGGCTCGTCAGCGCGCCGGCGCCGCCAGTGTTCGTGAACTGCCCGGTCACGAACGGAACGTTGCTGCCCACGACGATCTTCGCTTCCTCGTTGTCGAGGGTGATGAGATTCGGGGTCGAGGCGATGTTGGTGTTGGTCTGGCTCTGCAGGACGCGCGCGATCGCGGCCAACCCGTAGGTGCCGAAGTAGTTGTGGATCAGGCCGATGTTCAGGCCTTCGCCGAGCGAGATTCCGGTGGCAGCCGTCGAACCTGTCGTGCCTGCCGCCGAGCCGCCCAGGGTCGCCTTCGTGATGTCGAGCAGGTTGCCGTTGGTGCCGAAGTTGGTGCCGGCGACGACGCCGTTGGTCCGGCTGTTGTTGGCGAGCAGGCCTTGCCACTGGAAGCCGAAGTCGGCGGCGTTGTCGCCGGTGACCTCGACGATCAGGCTCTCGATGTAGACCTGCGCGCGGCGCTCGTCGAGCTGGTCGATCATCGAGCGCACCTGGCGATAGAGCGGCTCGGGCGCGGTGATGATGAGCGAGTTGGTCGACGGGTCGGCCTGGATGAAGCCTCCGGTGGAGGGCCCCGCGGACGCTGCGATCGGCGTCGTCGCCGCGTTGTTCGCAGTGCCTGCTGCGCCCGCCGGGTTGGTGCCGAGCGGCTGCTGCAGTGGCGTGCTGCCACCACCGACGCCACCGCCGCCGCCGCTGGTGTTGGCGGCGAAGGCCGCGCGCAACACGGTCGCGAGCTTGGCCGCGTCGGCGTTCTTCAGGTGAACGACCCAGATGTTGCCGGTCGTGGCCGAGCCTTGCGGCGCGACGTCGAGCTTGGCGATCAAGGCACGAATGCTCGACATGCGCGCCGGGTTCGGGCTGCGCACGATGAGCGAGTTGCTGCGCGTGTCGATCAGGATCGACGGCGACGCGAGCACCGCGGCACCGACGCCGGGCACCGCGCCCGGCGACGCCGTATTGCTGTCGGTCAGCCGCTGGATCAGCGGCGCGATGTCGGACGCCACGGCATAGCGCAGCGGAATCACCTCGACGTCTCCGCTCGCCGGCACGTCCATCGCCGCGATGATCTTGCCGATCCGCTGCAGGTTGTCGGCGTAGTCGGTGATGATCAGCGTGTTGTTGCCGGGATTCGCGTTGATCGTGTTGTTCGGGCTGATCAGCGGCCGCAGCACCGGCACGAGGTTGTTGGCGTTCTCGTGGTTGAGGCGATAGATCTGGGTCAGGATCTGGTCGCCGCGGCGGCCAGCTTCGCCGATCGCGACCGTGCCGGCCTGCAGCTTGGCATCGGCTTCCGGAATGACCTTGAACAGGCCGTTCACCTCGACCACCGTGAAGCCGAGGCCGCGCAGCGCGGCGAGGAAATTGAAGTACGCGTCGCGCGGCGACAGCGGCTCCTCGCTGTAGAGCGTGATCGTGCCGCGCACGCGCGGATCGACGACGAACTGCTGGCGCAGGATCGCCGACATCGCCCGGGCGACGCCCTCGATCTCGGCGTTGACGAAGTTGAGCGTGACCGGCTCGCCGCGAAAGCGGTTGGCGTTCGGCGCCTGCGTCTGGGCCAGGGCGATCGGCATCGGAGCGCCGGTGAGCAGCACGGCCAGCGCCGAGGCCGTGGCCCCGGCCTTGCGACGCCAGGTCGTGCGCGAAGCACAGGGCTTTCTCATTCTCATCCGATCGAAATGATCGATCGCGCGCCGTCGCGCCGACCGATGATGTTGAGCAGGTTCGACAAGGCGGCCTCGTCGACCGTTGCCGAGCGCGCCTCGCCACGGAACTTGACGCCGCCGAGCCCCCAGGTGCCGCTGCCCGTGAGCTGCAGCGGCCCTTCCTGCGTCGAGAGCGAGAGCAGCGTCGCCGTGTCGGTGCCGCTGCCGCCTGTCAGCGAGACCTTGTAGGTGCCGAGCGTCTCGAGCGTCGTGAGCCGCGACGATACGCTCTCGAGGTCGAGGTCGACGCGGCCTTCGAGGTGCCAGCGGCCCTCGGCCGATTCGATCGAGGCGCCGGGCGAGAGCAGGCGGAACGTGCCGCCGAGCTGCAGCGTGTTCCAGGGCGTGCCGAGGCCGCCGAGCCAGGCGCTCGGCCATTGGCCGATCCAGCCCTGCGGCGAGATCAGCTTGGCGCGCAGGCGACCGAGGCCGGGCCGGATCTCGGCCAGCACGGTCCCGTTCAGGCAGCAGTCCTGGCGCGTGGCGAGCTCGAGGCCGTACCAGCGCGGCCGCAGCGTCCATTCGAGGCGGCCGGGGAGAAAGCTCGCGGCCCGGCTGTCGGGACCGCCGGCCAGCACCGGCACGGCGCTGC
>JAYTHL010000654.1:0-2205 GCA_043732605.1 Rhizobacter sp.
GACGTCGACCTCGAGAACGACCGCGCGCCGGTATTCCACCTCGAGGCCGTTCTCGGTGATGTTGCTGTTCGATCCCACGCCGACGTAGAGCTTCTTGCCGTCCGGGCTCGCGACCATCGACTTGGTCCAGTGGTGATTCACCGTGCTGGGCAGGTCCGCGAGCTCGGTGCCGGGATCCGAGATCCGCAGCTGCCCCGGCTCGTAGGCGTACTTCATGATCTTGTCGGTGTCCGCCACGTAGAGCGTGCGGTCGATCAGCTGGATGCCGAACGGCGAATGCAGGTGCTCGAGCAGGACGTGCGCTTCCCATGTGGCCGCTCCGGACTGCTTGCGCAGCAGCGTGATCCGGTTGCCGCCCTTCGCTCCCTTGCCGGAGCGGCCCTTGATGAGGCCGGCGACGAGCTGCTTCGGCGTGGTCACCGCCTCTTCGCCCGGCCCGTTCGATTCGACGACGAGCACGTCGCCGTTGGGCAAGACCAGCAGCTGGCGCGGATGGAGCAGCCCGGTGGCGATCTTCTCGATGCTCAGCCCGCTCGCGACCGTCGGATGAGCGTCGCCCTGCCAGCCGACGCCGTTCGGCACCTGCATCGGCGGCACCAGGAAGCTCTGCGGCTGCGGCAACTGCGGGTCGTTGCCCACCTGCGCCGCAGGATCGAGCTGAGCGCGCTCGCTGCAGGCGGTCAGCGCCATCAGGCACGCCGCCGCGACGAGCGTCGCCGGATGCTTCCTGCTCATGATGCCGCCCTCGCCGGTGCGTGCCGCAGGGTCGGCAGGATCTTCGCGAGCACGAGCAGGACGATGGTCAGGCACGAAAGCCACAGGCCCTCGGGCATCACGCCGTAGGCGTCGCGGCTGTGCACGAAGGCATTCACGATCGCGGCGGCGATCGCCAGGAGATTCAGCCAGAAGCCGGCCATCACGCCGGCCGCACGCGGCCGTCCGCCGGGAAACCAGACTCTCGCCAGGTCGATCAGGCGCGGCAGGACCGCGCAGAGCAGGCCGATCGCGATCAGCCACGCGGCGGCCTTGACCCACAGGACTTCGCCGCTCTTCGCATAGACCGCGTCGAAGACGAGCGCGCCGACGAAGAAGCCGTAGGGAACGGGATCGAGCAGGTCGAAGGCCATCGCCGCGGCCCTCGATCCCGGATGGCGGATGTCTGGTGTCATGACGCTGCGGGGCAAGCGACATGCCACGGCCACGCTCGGATAACGTATCGCCCTCCCCTGCAGTTCGCCGATGCCATGACCCAGCCGCTTCCCCTCGCCCGCCCTGCCGCGCTCGGCTTCGACGGCGAACGCCTGGCACGCATCGACCGCTTCCTCGCCGAGCGCTACGTCGAGCCCGGCCTCCTGCCGTGCGCCTTGCTGCTCGTCGCGAGGAAGGGCGAGATCGTCCACCGGTGCGTGCTCGGCCACGCCTCGCTCGCGAAGAGCAAGCGCCTCGAGGACGACACGATCTTTCGCATCTACTCGATGACCAAGCCGATCACGAGCATCGCGCTGATGATGCTCGTCGAGGAAGGACGGATCTCGCTCGACGACCCGGTCTCGCGCTGGATCCCGTCGTGGCGCGAGCAGACGGTGCATCGCGGCGGGCAGGTCGGCGCCTTCGTCACGCGGCCGGTCGATGCGCCGATGCGCGTCATCGACCTGATGCGCCACACGTCGGGGCTGACGTACGGCTTCCAGCAGCGCACCGAGGTCGACGCCGCGTACCGCGAGCTGCGTCTCGACGCCTTCGAGGCCGAGAGCCTGGAGGCGCTGGTCGACGGGCTGGCCGGCGTGCCGCTCGAGTTCTCGCCGGGCACCTCGTGGAACTACGGCGTCTCGACCGACGTCGTCGGTCACCTGGTGAGTCTCGCGTCGGGAGTTTCGTTCGACGACTTCGTGCGCACGCGCATCCTCGCGCCGCTCGGCATGCACGACACCGACTTCCACGTGCCCGAGAGCAAGGTCGCACGCTTCGCCGACTGCTACGTGCGATCGGCCGCCGGCACGCTCGCGCCCGCGGCCGATCGCGACTTCCTCTCGCCGCCGCGCGCGCCGTCGGGCGGCGGCGGCCTCGTCGGCACGGCCGCCGACTACCTGCGCTTCTGCGAGATGCTGCGCCGCGGCGGCGAGCTCGACGGCGTGCGGCTCGTCGGCCCCAAGACGCTCGCCCTCATGCGCATGAACCACCTGCCCGGCGGCAAGGACCTCGCCG
>JAYTHL010000655.1:0-2203 GCA_043732605.1 Rhizobacter sp.
TCGCCGCGTTGCCGCTCGCGCGCCCGACCGATCGAACGCTCCTGCGCCTGATGCTCGTCGGCGCTCTCAACTGGAGCCAGACCTGGTACCGCGAGGAGAGCGGCACGTCGCCCGCGAAGATCGCGCGGCGTTTCGTCGGCCTGCTCAAAGCCAACCTCGCGGCATCAGTCAAGGAACACGCATGAACGAGAACGAAGCACCCTCAGCCCAGCCCTCCGCCGCAGGCGGGAGAGGGAGCGACTTTCGCCCCCGCGTGCTGGTCACCAAGATCGGCCTCGACGGCCACGACCGCGGCAGCCGCATCGTCGCCGCGGCCTGCCGCGACGCGGGCATGGAGGTGATCTACACGCCGCCGTGGCAGAGCATCCCGGCCGTCGTGAAGCTGACGATGGAAGAAGACGTCGACGTCGTCGGCATCTCGTCGCTCGCAACCGATCACCTGATCGTGCCCAAGCTGATGACCGCGCTGCGCGAGGCGGGCCTGGGCAACGTGCGCGTCGTCGTCGGCGGCATCGTCCCCGATAACGAGGAGAAGCTGCTGATCGAGGCCGGCGTGCGCGAGGTCTTCCATCCCGGCAGCACGATGGACGACATCACGACCCGCATCCGCGACTACGCGCGCGAGTCGCGCCGCGCGGCCGCCGACGCCCAGGAGAAGACATGAACAAGCCGATCGACCCGACGATCCTCACCGGTGCGACGTCGCCTGCGCGCGAGCGCTGGACGCGCGAGTACGCGGCCGACATCGGCACCGACCGCGCCGTCGAGAACGTCTCCGGCATCCCGATCCAGCCGCTCTACACGGCCGACGACCGCGCCGCGTCCGGCAACGACGATGCGCTCGGCTACCCCGGCCAGCCCGACTACACGCGCGGCATCTACGCGACCATGCACCGCGGCCGCACCTGGACGCAGCGCCAGCTCGTCGGCCTGGGAACGCCGGCCGACTACAACCAGCGCCTGCTCGGCCTGCTCGATCGCGGCGCCACCGCCGTCTCGCTGATCCCGTGCAACTCGGTCTACCGCGGCTACGACATGGACTCGGTCGAGCCGGAGCTGCTCGGCACCTGCGGCGTCGTCGTCAACAACGCCGACCACATGGACCGCTGCCTGGAAGGCGTCGACGTCGGCGAGATCTCGTGCGCGATGAACGATCCGTCGCCGTTCACGCTGCTCGCCTTCATGCTGGTCGCGGCCGAGCGCCGCGGCATCGACTGGAAGCGGATCAGCGGCACCTCGAACCAGAGCGACTATCTCTCGCACTACGTCGCCAACCACATGTTCTACCGGCTCTCGCTGCCGGGCGCGCGGCGGGTGCTGATGGACCACATCGCCTGGTGCCGCCAGCACGCGCCGCGCTGGAACCCGATGTCGGTCGTCGGCCAGCACACGCAGCAGGCGGGCGCCACGCCGGCGGAGGCGATGGCCTTCACGCTCTCGGCGGCCGTGCAGAACGCGGAGGACTGCATCGGCCGCGGCATGGACCCCGACGAGTTCCTGCCGCGCTTCACGTTCTTCTTCGACATCTCGCTCAGCTTCTTCGAGGAGATCGCCAAGTTCCGCGCCGGCCGCCGCATCTGGGCGCGGCTCGCGAAGGAGCGACTCGGCGCGAAGAGCGAGAAGGCCTGGCGCTTCAAGTTCCACGCCCAGACCTCGGGCGTCGATCTCACACGCCAGCAGCCGCTCAACAACATCGCCCGCGTCACGGCGCAGGCGATGGCCGGCATCTTCGGCGGCCTGCAGTCGCTCCACACCGACGCCTACGACGAGGCCTACGCGACGCCGAGCGAAGCCGGCGCGCGCATCGCCGTCGCGACGCAGAACATCCTGCGCGAGGAAGCGCATCTCACCGACGTGATCGATCCGCTCGGCGGCTCGTTCTACGTCGAGTCGCTGACCGACCAGATGGAGGAGAAGATCGTCACGATCATGCGGACGATCGACGAGGCCGGTGGCATGTACAAGGCAGTCGAGAGCGGCCTCGTGCAGCGGATGATCGGCGCTTCAGCGATGCGCTTCCAGCGCAAGGTCGAGGCTGGCGAGCAGGTCGTCGTCGGTGTCAACAAGTACCAGGCAGCCGACGACTTCGCGAATCGGCCACCGGTCGAGCGCCCCGACGCGGCGGCGATGCAGCGCCATCTCGACGCCTTCCGCGACGCCAAGGCTGCACGCTCGAGCTCCGCGGTCGCGCAGGCGCTCGACG
>JAYTHL010000656.1:0-2202 GCA_043732605.1 Rhizobacter sp.
GTCGCGTGCGCGCTCGGCGTGCTCGCGGGCTCGTCGGGCTTCGGCATCGCGTCGAGCGAGATCGTGTGGTCGATCCGCGTGCCGCGCGTGCTCGCGGGCTTCGGCGCCGGCGCCGCGCTGGCGTTGTCCGGCGCGCTGATGCAATTGCTGACCCGCAACGCGCTGGCCGATCCTTACGTGCTCGGCGTCGCCGGCGGCGCGTCGGTCGGGGCGCTGGGTGCGATGCTGGGGGCGGGCGCCTTCGGCATGCAGCTTTCCGAATGGGGAATCGCGCTCGGTGCGGCCGCGGGCGCGTCGGCGGCGTCGGGCCTGCTCTTCGGCCTGCTCTGGCGCCGGCTCGGCCAGGTGCAGTCGTCGCAGCCGCCCGCGGAATCGTCGGCTGCGCTCCTGCTTGTCGGCGTGATGATCGGCTCGGGCTGCTCGGCGATCGTCTCGCTCATCCTCAGCCTGGCCGACGAAGGGCAGCTGCGCGGCATGGTGTTCTGGCTCCTCGGCGACCTCAACGGCGCGACGCGATGGGAGATCGTCTGGATCGCCGTCGCGCTGGCGCTGGCGATGGTCTTGCCGAGCGCGCGCCAGCTCGACTGGCTCGCACGCAGCGACGCCTGGGCCGCGACGCTCGGCGTACCGGTCGCTCGGCGTCGTCGTACCGTGCTGTTCGCGGCGGCGCTGGCGACGGGTGCGGCGGTCGCCACGGCGGGCGCGATCGGCTTCGTCGGCCTCGTCGTGCCGCATGCACTCCGGCTGCTCGGGATCCGCGCCGCGCCGCTGCTGCTGCCGGCGAGCGCGATCGGCGGTGGTGCTTTCGTCGTCGCCGTCGATGCGATCGCGCGCACCGTCGTCGCGCCGCTGCAGCTGCCGGTCGGCGTGCTGGCTGCAGCGATCGGCGTGCCGACCTTCATCGCGATGTTGCTGCGTCGACCGGCGGCGACCCGATGAGGACGACTGCCGAGCTGCTCGACGTCGTCGCCCTGCGCCTGCGCGCCGGCGCGCGGCCGACGGGCCGCGTCCTCTTTGGTCCGCTCGACCTGCGCGTCGAAGCCGGGCAGCGCTGGGTCGTGGTCGGGCCGAACGGTGCGGGCAAGTCCTCGTTGCTGGCCGCGCTCGCCGGCGTGTTCGCGATGAGCGAGGGCACCGTCTCGCTCGCCGGGCGTGCGCTCGCCGACTGGCCGCCGGCGGAGCTCGCGGCGCGGCGTGCGTGGAGCCCGCAGTTCTGGTCCGATCCGTTTCCGGCAACGGTGCGCGAGACTGCGACGCTCGCGCATCGGCGCGATCGCGGCTGGCGCGACATCGCCTCGCTCGACGAGTCGCCCGAGGTCGTGGCCGTGCTCGATCGACTCGCGCTCGGGTCGCTCGCCGACGCCGACGTGCAGGCGCTTTCCGGCGGCGAGCGCCAGCGCGTGGCGATCGCCACGGTGCTGCTGCAGAACGCGCCGATCCTCTTGCTCGACGAGCCGGCGTCGCATCTCGATCTCGCGCACCAGCGGCTGCTTGTCGACCTCCTGCTCGAGCACGCCGAGGCCGGCGGCGCCGTCGTCGCGAGCCTGCACGACCTCAATCTGGCGTGGGATCTGGCGAGCCACTGCGTGCTGCTCGACGGCGCCGGCGGCGCGCTCGCCGGGCGCCGTGACGAGGTCATGGCGGCGGAGCGACTCGGTGCCGTCTTCGGCGTGTCGATCGACGCGGTCGAGGTCGGCGGGTCGCGGCGCTTCGTCGTGTCGTCGGAGCGCGTCTCGCCGCGGGCGGGTCGGACATGATCGACGCCGCCATGCGCGGTTGCGCTTCGACGATTCGCGGTCTGGCCGCGGTCGCGGCGATCGCGCTGGCGGCGATGCTGCCGACCCACGCTCGCGCAGTGGCCTTCACGGCAGTCGACGACAGCGGCCGCTCGGTGCGCTTCGAGCGCCCGGCCGAACGTGTCGTCACGCTCGCGCCCGGCCTGACCGAGCTGCTGTACGCGGCCGGCGGCGGCGCGGTGCTCGTCGGCACGACGGCGCTCAGCGACTATCCGCCGCCGGCGCGCCGGGTCGCGCGCATCGGCGATGCGTCACGGCTCGACGTCGAGCGCGTCCTGGCGCTGCGTCCCGATCTCGTCATCGTCTGGCAGCGCGGCGCGACCAGCCGCGAGCTCGCGCAGCTCGAGGCGGCGGGCGTGCGTCTGTTCCATCTCGAACCGAGGAGGCTCGCCGACGTGCCGCGCGC
>JAYTHL010000657.1:0-2198 GCA_043732605.1 Rhizobacter sp.
ACGTGAAGATGGCGCAGCGCCTTCGCGTGCATCCAGCGGCCGACCATCAGGGCTTCGGTGAAGTAGGCCAAGTTGAAGGCGAGTCGACGCACGTCGAGCCGGGCGAGCCTGAACGCCAGAGCCCAGCCGCGCAGATAGCCGGCCGGATGCGCGACGAGCGCCGACAGGTGGCCGGCGACCGCGCCGCCGAGGCCGTGCGACTTGATCGCATAGGTCCGCGCCGCTTCGTCGCGTTCTTCCACGGTCATCGCATCGGGCGCACGGTCGGGCGCGCTGATCGACGCCGTCTCGATGCGCAGGCCCGACCGGCGCAGCTGCACGATCTCGCGCAGCACGAAGACCATCGACAGCATCGGGTACTGGCTCGTCAGGTAGGCGAGCGCGGGGGGCTGGCGATCGTCGGCAGGGCTCATCGACCCGTCCCGCGCTTCGCTGCGAACGACTGCCCGAGCGCGTCGAGTGTCTCCATGACGGCGATGGACTCGGAGAGCGGCATGACAGGGCTTTCGGCGAGGCCGGCCGCGATGCAGCGGCTTGCTTCGGCCAGCTCGAACTGATAGCCGTGGCCGGAAAAGCTCATCGATGTCGTCCGTCGACCCGAGAGCCGCTGCAGCAGCGGATCGAGTGCGGCACGCCCCGCCTGCGCGGCCGACGACCCTCGCAACGCGGCCTTCCATCCCGGCGACGCGGCGTTCGATGCCGGCTCGTCGGGCGGCACCCAGCTCGGCTGGAACGACAACCGGCGCGCCCGATAGAACGGATCGTGCAAGTGGAGCCGTCCGCGCTCGCCGAAGACCTGGAAGTCGTTGCTGCCGTGGACGGCGAGGCTGGCCGAGAACGCAGCGACCGCGCCGCTCGCGAACCCGAGCTGGTACGTGCTCTGTACGTCGACACCGCTTGCGTCAATCTGCGCGATGCCATCGACCTCGTCCGGCACGCCGAGAAAGTGATGCGCCAGCGAGACGAGGTAGACGCCGCGATCGAGCAGCGCGCCGCCGCCCGCGGCCGGATCGAACAGCGCCGGAGCGCTCTTCGGCGCGACGGCGTAGGCGAAGTTGCCTTGCAGCAGGCGCACGGCGCCGAGCTCGCCCCGATCGATGCGCGCCTTCGCGTCGACGACCGCCGGGATGAAGCGCGTCCACATCGCTTCCATGCAGAAGACGCCGCGCGCACGTGCGGCCTCGGCGATCTGCCGGGCGCCCGCCGCGTCGAGGGCGAAAGGCTTCTCGCAGACGAGGGCCTTGCCCGCGGCGATGACCGCGAGGCAGTCGGCGACATGCATCGCGTTGGGCGACGCGACGTAGATCGCGTCGAGGTCGGCGTCCTTCAGCAACACGTCGAGACCGGCGACATGGCGCTCGACGCCATGCTGGGCAGCGAAGTCGCGGGCCCGCTCGGCGGTGCGCGAGCCGACGACGGCCAGCGTCGAGCCCGCCGCGCGCGTGAAGTCGTCGGCGACGTGGTGCGCCAGCCGCCCGGTGCCCCACAGGCCCCATCGGATCACGCGGCCCACGGCATCGGCTCGATCGCTTCCACGTCGGTCGCCATCCGGTGCGAGGAGCCGTGGCGCGGCGCGTCGTGGATGGCCAGGGCGAGCTCGGTCACGTGCAGCGCGAATCGCGCCGAGAGCCGGCTCGGCCGGCCCGCCTTCACCGCCGCGGCGAGCTCGGCCGGGCCACGGCAGAAGTCCATGCTCTGCGATCCCTTGGTCCGGATCGCGCCGTACGGCGCCCTGGCGAGCGCGCGCTTGTCGCGCCAGGGCGAGAGAAAGGTCTTGCGTCGGATCGTGATCCAGCGTCTCACGTAGACCGGCGAGCGGTAGTCCCACGAGTCGGGCACGTAGAGGACCGCGTCGTCGCCCACCACCTTCATCACGTGATCGTGCGGCGCCAGGATGCCGCAGGTCAGTCGCGCGACGACGCCCGAGCGAAACAGGATGCAGGCGACCGAGAAGTCGGGCGACACCATCGAGAGCGTCTCGCCCGGAACCTTGTCGGGCACCTGCACCGACGCGAACGACGTCACCGATTCGGCCGCGCCGAACATCGCGACGAGCCAGGTCAGGTAGTAGCCGGCGTGCTCGAGCGTGCAGCCGATCTCGAACTCGTCCTTGTACGGCCACGGCACGCCCGACACCGACTTCCAGCTGCGGTAGTTCATGCGGTGGACCATGCCGTCGTCCATCTCGGCATAGACGA
>JAYTHL010000658.1:0-2194 GCA_043732605.1 Rhizobacter sp.
TCAGGGCGCGGACGCCGCCTTCGTCACCGGCTTGACGGCCACGCGGTCGTCGCAGAAGAACTTCACTTCCGGCGTCGGCATGCTGAAGAGATGCCATCCGGTCGATTGCCCGACGGTGCTCACGGCACGCTGCCCTTGCGCCTCGCAGTACTCGCTCGCGCGGGCGATGCCGCGCGCCTTGATCTCGGCGTGGGTCGGCGTTCCACCGCCCGAGCTTGTTCTGACGCGATACGCGTTGTCACCAGTCTTGACCACATCCGACGGCGTCGAGCACGCGGCCAGGGTTGCGACGAGGATGGTGATCAACGCTCTCATGCAGGTTCCTTCGGATTCTCGACGGCGCCGCGGCATCGCGGCCGGTCCGCCGTCGCTGTCGTGGTACCCGGGGCGGGATTCGAACCCGCAAGCTTGTGAGCCACGGGTTTTAAGCCCGCTGCGTCTACCGATTTCGCCACCCGGGCCTCGCTCGTCCCGATGCGAGAGTCACTGTGGCCAGGGACTCGTCGGGCGGCGCGATTGTCGGATGCAATTTGCGCACGTGTGCTACCAAATGATGCATCGGTAAGCCCGGCGATACGCCTGACGGCGTGGCCGTCGCGCGTCGCGAAATCCATCACGCAGAGGCCGCGAAAAACTGGAGGCGCGGGCCGGAGTCGAACCGACCTACTCGGATTTGCAATCCGGTGCATAACCGCTTTGCTACCGCGCCGTCGTGTCGATCACCGGGACTGGGCCCGGCGACGAGACTCGATGAAAAAGGGAAGCCGCGGCTTCCCTGGTTCTTTGTGTGGAGCGGGAGAAGAGTCTCGAACTCTCGACCTCAACCTTGGCAAGGTTGCGCTCTACCAACTGAGCTACTCCCGCATCGTTCGCCTGCACCTTTCGGCGAGGGCGACGCGGCGACAAGTATAGCGGGATCGCCGGGGCGCAGCAGTGAACGCCTGCCCGGCGACGCGACTCAGTGCGTGAGCACGTCGGTCGCGGGCGGAACCGGGGTGGCGGCGGCAGCAGCCGCTGCCTCCACCGGCTTGACAGGCTCATCGTCCGGCAGCGCCTGCGGCACGCGCTCGAGCGCGATCTCGAGGACCTGATCGATCCACTTCACCGGCACGATCTCGAGCTGGTTCTTCACGTTCTCGGGAATGTCCTGGAGGTCCTTGACGTTCTCCAGCGGGATGAGAACCGTCTTGATGCCGCCGCGGCGCGCCGCCAGCAGCTTTTCCTTCAGGCCGCCGATCGCCGTGACCTCGCCGCGCAGCGTGATCTCGCCGGTCATCGCGACGTGCGCGCGCACCGGGATGCCGGTGAGCGCCGACACGAAGGCCGTCGTCATCGCCGCGCCCGCGCTCGGGCCGTCCTTCGGCGTCGCGCCGTCCGGCACGTGGATGTGCACGTCGCGCTTCTCGAACATCTCGTCCTTGATGCCGAGCCGGCGTGCGCGGCTGCGCACGACCGAGCGGGCCGCCTCGACCGATTCCTTCATCACGTCGCCGAGCTGGCCGGTGCGGATGATGTTGCCCTTGCCGGGCATCACCGCCGCCTCGATCGTCAGCAGATCGCCGCCAACCTCGGTCCATGCGAGTCCGACGACCTGACCGACCTGGTTCTCCTTCTCGGCCTGGCCGTAGTCGAACTTGCGAACGCCCAGATAGTCGTTGAGGTTCTCGTCGGTGACGACGACCTTCTCGGTCGTCTCCTTCAGCTGGATCGCCTTGACGATCTTGCGGCACACCTTGGCGATCTCGCGCTCGAGCGAGCGCACGCCGGCCTCGCGGGTGTAGTAGCGCACGATGCCGCGCACCGCCGACTCCGTGACTTCCATCTCCTCGGCCTTGACGCCGTTGTTCTTCTGCTGCTTGGGCAGGAGATAGCGCAGCGCGATGTTGACCTTCTCGTCCTCGGTGTAGCCCGAGAGGCGGATGACCTCCATCCGATCGAGCAGTGCCGGCGGAATGTTCATTGAGTTCGAGGTCGCGATGAACATCGTGTCCGACAGATCGAAGTCGACCTCGACGTAGTGGTCGCTGAACGTGTGGTTCTGCTCGGGGTCGAGCACTTCCAGCAGCGCCGACGACGGATCGCCGCGGAAGTCCATTCCGAGCTTGTCGATCTCGTCGAGCAGGAACAGCGGGTTCCGCGTGCCGATCTTGGCGAGCGACTGCAGCACCTTGCCCGGCATCGAGCCGATGTAGGT
>JAYTHL010000659.1:0-2193 GCA_043732605.1 Rhizobacter sp.
AAGCTCGCCGACACGCAGTTCATCAAGTGAAGTCCTGCTCCCTCTCCCGCACGCGGGAGAGGGCCGGGGTGAGGGCTCGTCAGTGAAGCCGCTCACGCCCGTCACGCCGTCGGCGCGCGTCGCGCTCGGCATCGCCTTCTTCATCGTCTTCGTCGCCGGCTGGGCGCTCGCGACCTTCGGTGGCTTCGTCTCGAAGACCTTCCTCGCCGATCCGCTGACGATGGTCCGCTCCGGCTACACGCTGCTTGCGACGCAGGGCTTCGGCTGGGACATCGGCTGGACGGTCTGGCGCGTCTTCGGCGGCTTCGTCATCGCCGCCGTCCTCGCGCTGCCGCTCGGCGTGGCGATGGGCGCCTACAAGCCGGTCGAGGCGTTCTTCGAGCCCTTCATCAGCTTCTCGCGTTACCTGCCTGCGACCGCCTTCATTCCGCTCCTCATCCTCTGGGCCGGCATCGGCGAGGCGCAAAAGCTGGCGCTCATCTTCATCGGCAGCTTCTTCCAGCTCGTTCTGATGATCGCGGTGATCGTCGGCAACACGCGGCGCGACCTGGTGGAGGCGGCCTACACGCTCGGCGTCGGCGACCACGGCCTGATCCGGCGCGTGCTGATCCCGGGCGCGGCGCCCGAGATCGCCGAGGTGCTGCGCATGGTGCTCGGCTGGGCCTGGACCTACGTCATCGTCGCCGAGCTGATCGGCGCGTCGAGCGGCATCGGCCACATGATCACCGACAGCCAGGCACTGCTCGCCACCGACCAGATCATCTTCGGAATCATCGTCATCGGCCTGATCGGGCTGGCGAGCGACGTGCTCTTCAAGTGGGTCAACCGGCGCCTTTTCCCGTGGGCGGCGCTCGGACGATGAGCATGCTCGGCGCCGAGGTGCTCAGCGTGCGCGGCGTGAGCCGAAGCTTTCGCTCTGGGCAGGGCGAGACGCTGGCGCTGCGCGCGACCGATCTCGCGGTCGCCGAGAACGACTTCGTCACCATCCTGGGCCCCTCGGGATGCGGCAAGAGCACGCTGCTGCGCATCGTCGCCGGGCTCGACCAGCCGTCGTCCGGAGAAGTCCTGCTCGACGGCCAGCGCATCGCGTCGCCGGGAGCCGACCGCGGCATGGTGTTCCAGAGCTACACGCTCTTCCCGTGGCTGACAGTGCTCGACAACGTCTGCTTCGGCCTGCGCGAGCGCGGCCTGGCGCGCGCCGAGCAGCTCGAGATCGCCAACGGCTTCATCGCCAAGGTGGGTCTGCGTGGCTTCGAGGGCCACTTTCCGAAGCAGCTCTCGGGCGGCATGCAGCAGCGCACGGCGATCGCCCGCGCGCTCGCCAACGGTCCGCGCATCCTGCTGATGGACGAGCCCTTCGGCGCCCTCGACTACCAGACGCGCGAGCTGATGCAGGAACTGCTGCTGGGCATCTGGGAGGCGGAGAGGAAGACCGTCCTGTTCGTGACGCACGACATCGACGAGGCCGTCTTCATGGGCTCGCGCGTCGTCGTGATGAGCGCGCGGCCGGGAAGGATCAAGCTCGATCGCGCGGTGCCGATCGCGCATCCGCGGCACTACTCGGTGAAGACGACGGCAGAGTTCAGCGAGATCAAGGCAGAGCTGATGGAGCAGGTGAGGGTGGAGGTGAGGGCGGCGCAGGCGAGCGCGGAGGCGCGTTGACGCCGCGGGCTTGTTTTCGGCCGGGAAGCGACGTTCACGAGCGTCCGCTTCGGCAAACAAGGGCTTCACTTTCGTCTACGCCGGCTTTTATTCCCCGCCCCAACGGGAGCGGAGCTGGGAAAGGTCGGCCCTACGTGCTTCTTCGCTTTGTGCGCTGACGCACAGACTTCAATTGCACAAGCGATGAAGCTAGGTGCTCCTGCGACCCGCTGATCCCCATCGCTCGGTCTTCATATCCTCAAACAGAAAAGTAGTCGAAGATGGCATCTGCCTTCCCCGCCACCGTGCTGCGTTCGGGATTTCTCGTCGCAGCGCTCGCGCTCGCCGCGACCGCAGTCCAGGCGGTTCCGTCCTATGCCCGCCAGACCGGACAGAACTGCGTCGCCTGCCATGTCAGCTTTCCCGAGCTGACGCCATACGGCCGATGGTTCAAGCTCTCCGGATACACCATCGGCGTCCGCCAGGTCGTTCCACTCGCGGGAATGGCATTGGTTGGAGTAACCAGGACCAAGAACAACGACGACGGTACCG
>JAYTHL010000660.1:0-7516 GCA_043732605.1 Rhizobacter sp.
CGGCTCTACCGGCTCATCGAGACCGTCGGCCATTGGTCGATGCTCGACGTCTACGTCGTCGTGCTGCTCGCCGCGACGGTGCGCTTCGGGCCGCTCGCCAACGTCGAGGCCGGACCGGGCTTGCTGGCATTCGCGGCCGTGGTCGTGCTGACGCTGCTCGCGACCTGGTCGTTCGACCCCAAGATGATCTGGCAGGAGCCTCTCGCCGATGGCCGAACCGACCCCGCCTGAGTTGCCGGCGCCCGCGCCGACGACGCCCGTGCCGCCCGCATCCGCTGCCTCGGCTGACGGCGCGCCGCCGCTGCCGCGCATCGAGAAGGCCAGGCGCTGGAACGTCTCGCTCGTCTGGCTGGTGCCGCTGGTGGCGATCGCGATTGCCGCGTCGCTACTGGTGCGCTCGGTGTTCCTCACCGGCCCGCGGGTCGAGATCGAGTTCAAGTCCGCCGACGGCGTCGAGGCCGGCAAGACCGAGGTTCGCTACAAGGAAGTGATCATCGGCAAGGTCGTGTCGGTGAGCCTGCGTGACGACAGGAAGCGGGTCGTCGTCGTTGTCCAGCTCGACCGATCCGCGGCCAAGTTCGCCGTCGTCGATACGAGCTTCTGGGTCGTGCGACCGCGCATCGGCACCGCCGGCATCAGCGGCCTCGGCACGCTCCTCTCGGGCGCCTACATCGGCACCGACGCCGGTATCTCGACCGATTCGCGCAACGAGTTCGTCGGCCTCGAGGCGCCGCCCTTCGTGCTGCGCGGCGAGCCGGGCTCGGTCTATGTGCTCAAGGTCGACGATCTCGGCTCGCTCGACGTCGGCTCGCCGGTCTTCCACAAGCGCACGCCGGTCGGCCGCGTCGTCGGCTACACGCTCGACCCCGACCGCGACGAGCTGTCGATGAAGATCTTCGTCGAGGCGCCGTACCAGAAGCTCGTGTCGCGCGACTCGCGCGTCTGGAACGCCAGCGGCATCGACCTCACGCTCAATTCGGGCGGCCTCAGCATCAACACCCAGACGCTGGCCTCGATCCTCGCGGGCGGCATCGCCTTCGATTCCCCGCCAGATGCGCCGCGTGTCGCGATGGCGCCCGAGAACACCGTCTTTCGCCTGTTCTCCGACCGGCGTGCGGCGCTCGCGCGGCCCGACGGCGACGCGGTCACCGTACGCATGGTGTTCGACCAGTCGGCACGCGGCCTCGCGCCGGGCGCGGCGGTCGATCTGCTCGGCGTCGACATCGGCCGCGTGCGCACGGTCGCGCTGCAGTACGACGGCATGAGGAAGCGCTTCCCGGTCGAAGTCGTCGCCGACATCTATCCGCTCAGGCTCGGCTCGGTGCGCACGGCGCTGATGAAGGACGCCGGCGGCGGCGACAAGGTCGTGCTGCAGCGCCTGGTGTCGAACGGGCTCAAGGCGCAGCTGCGCACCGGCAACCTGCTCACCGGCCAGCTCTTCGTGGCGCTCGACTTCGTTCCCGGATCGACGACGATCGCGTCGTCGGCGGCGACGCTCGCCGCCGACGGCTCCGTGCGCCTGCCGACCACGCCGGGCACGCTGAGCGAGATCCAGCCGCAGATCGCCGAGATCGTCCAAAAGATCAGCAAGATCCCGTTCGACGAGATCGGCCGCGACCTGCGTTCGACGCTCGCGAGCACGAGCAACGCGATCACGCGCCTCACGCCCGAAGCGCAGAAGGCGCTGGTCGAAGTGCAGCGCACGCTCGCGCGCACGCAGACCTCGCTCGACAACCTCGACCGCAACGTCATCGACGCCAACGCCCCGGTGCAGCGCGGCCTCGACGACACCTTGCAGGAGCTGCAGCGCACGGCGCGCGCGCTGCGCGTGCTCTCCGACTATCTGCAGCAGCATCCCGAGTCGCTGCTGCGCGGCAAGCCCTCCGACCCGCCCGTTCCGCCACGCTGAGGCCCCGCATGCGTCGACGTCCTTTCGATTCGCGAAGCGCCCGCCGCGGGCTTCGGCTGGCGTTGTCGGCCACGCTGTTGGCGGCAGTTGCTGCCTGCAGCACGACGACGCCCGTCGTCCACCTGCATTCGCTGATGCCCGGCGATGCTGCGTCCGCCGACGCGGCGCGAGCCCGCCCGTCATCCGTCGCGCCGCTCGCCGTCGTGCTCGATCCGGTGCGCATGCCGTCGCAGGTCGATCAGCCGCAGTGGCTGGTCCAGCTGCCCGACGGCTCGCTCGCGTCGCTCGAGCAGGAGCGCTGGGCGAGCCCGTTGCGCGACGAGATACGCCAGGCCGTGCTCGAGACCCTGATCGTGCGCCATGGCGCCGTCGAGCTGCGCCACGTCGCTGGCGCCGCCGCGAGGGCGCTGCGCGTCGACATCGATGTGCGCCGTTTCGACTCGCTGCCCGGTCGCGAGGCGCGGATGGAAGGCTCGTGGACGATCGCGCCGGTGTCGCCGTCCGCGATGCCGTCGACGACGGTCGCGCACTGCGAGTGGCTCATCCGCGAGCCGTCGGCGGGATCGCTCGCGGCGTTGGCGGAAGCGCATCGACGCGCGGTGTCACGCTTGTCAGACGGCGTCGGCACCGCGATGGCGGCGATGAGACGCGGCGAGCCTCCGAAGTGTCCGGCCGCCGACGGTCCGGCCTGACTGCCCGCAGAGCGAGCGGTCGTCCTCAGGGCCTGACGACGATGTTGTTCTGCAGCGACTTCACGCCGTGCACCTTGATCGCGATGCTTTCGGCGGTGGCCTTTTCGATGGTCGTCTTCGCGACGCCGGAGAGCATCACGTTGCCGTTCGCGGTGTCGACCGCGATCGCCTGGGAGTCGATGGTCTTGTCCTCGACCATGCGCGACTTCACCGTGCTCGTGATCGACACGTCGTCGACGTAGCCGCCGATCGAGTCGATGCCGCGCGGCGCGGCGCAACTCGACACCGCCACGATCACCACGGCAGCGAAGGTTGCGCCGATGGCGCGATCGGCCCGCATCATCAGTCGGTGAGCCAGTCGCTCAGCTCGTCGGCGTGCTCCTGCTCCTGGCTGAGGATGGATTCGAGGATGCGACGCGTCGACGAGTCCTTGTCGCCGATCAGTTTGATCATCTGCCCGTAAGCCTCGATCGCGACGCGCTCGGCGATCAGGTTGGCGCGGATCATCGCCTGCAGATCCGATGAGCCGTCGTAGTCGGCATGGCTGCGCTCCATCAGCGTCGTCGGCGAGAAATCGGGCTTGCCGCCGAGTTGGACGATGCGCTCGGCGAGCAGGTCGGCGTGCGCCGTCTCCTCGTTCGCGTGCACCAGGAACTCCTCGGCAATCTTCGGCGAAGCGACGCCCTTGGCGGTGAAGTAGTGGCGCTTGTAGCGCAGCGTGCAGACGATCTCGGTCGCGAGCGCGTCGTTCAGCAGCTTGATGATGTCCTCGCGCCACGGGCCGTAGCTCGGCGTGACGGCGCCCATTTCCAGACTGCGCTTGGCCGCTTCGAGCGCGCCTTCGTCGAGCTGAAGACGCTCGCCTTGAGGCTGGAGGTTCTGCAGGTTGGTGATGTTGTTCATGACGATGCTCCGTGACTATCGATCGGCGATGGCTTTGGCCCCGAGGAGGGCGAACAAAAGCACGGCGACGAAGAGGACGAGGAAGACGACGAACAGGATCTTGGCGATCCCCGCTGCGCCGGCAGCGATGCCGGTGAAGCCGAACATGCCTGCGACCAGCGCGACGACGGCGAAGATAAGGGCCCACTTCAGCATGTGCTTCTCCTTTGACGGGTCCGGTCCGGAAGGGCCGCGGCCTCGTTCACACTGGAGAAAACTGTATCGCCGTCACAAGGATGAGGGCATCGGAGTGCCGCGTGCAGAGGTGTAGGACAGCTGCGTGACCGCCTGTCACTGTCCCCCCGCGAGCGTGGCCGTCTCGGCGGCGATCGAGACATCGGCACTCTCGGCGCCGATGACCACCAGCCATGTCGAGCTGGCCTCGAGTGCGGACCAGCGCAACGGCTCGCCCGGTCGCAGCAGCTGCGCCGACAGTGCCGCGGCGTGCTGCTCGGGCGCCGTCTGGCCGACGCGTGCGAACAGCAAGCGCGCGACCTTGCCCTCGTGCGTCAGACGCAATTCGGCCTGGCCCCAGGCCGACGGCAGACACGGCTTGACGTCGAACACGTCGCCGCGCCGGGACAGGCCGAACATCGATTCGATCGCGGCGCGCTGCATCCAAGCGGCGGAGCCGGTGTACCAGCTCCAGCCACCGCGGCCGACGTACGGCGGCGCGGTGTAGACGTCGCCGGCCATGACATAGGGCTCGATCTCGTAGCGTCCGCCGTGCGTCGGATGGCGCGCACGATGCGCCGGGCTGAGGCAGGTGAAGTAGCGGTACGCCGCGTCGCCGTCGCCGAGCGCGGCCTGGGCCATCAGCGCCCAGACGCCGGCGTGCGAATACTGTCCGCCGTTCTCGCGCACGCCTTTCGGATACGCCTGGATGTAGCCCGCACTCGGCTCGGCATCGGCGAGCGGTGGATCGAGGAGGCGGATCAATCCGGCCTCGCGATCGACGAGGTCGCGGTCGAGCGCGACCATCGCCTCGCGCGCGCGACCCGCGGGGGCAGCGCCCGAGAGCACGGCCCACGACTGCGCGATCAGGTCGATCTTGCACTCGGCGTTGCTCGCCGAGCCGAGCGGCGAGCCGTCGTCGAAGAAGGCGCGGCGGTACCAGTCGCCGTCCCAGCCCGACGACTCGAGCGCGTCGCGCCAGCCACGCGACGCGTCGCGCCAGCGCGCGGCGCGCTCGGCCTCGCCGCGGTGCTCGGCGACCGGCGCGAAGCGCTCGACGACGTCGCACAGGAACCAGGCGAGCCACACCGATTCGCCGCGGCCCTGGTAGCCGACACGGTTCATGCCGTCGTTCCAGTCGCCGGTGCCCATCAGCGGCAGGCCGTGCGCGCCGACCGGCAGGCTGCGGTCGATGGTGCGCGCGCAATGCTCGTACACGCTCGCGGTGTCGTCGCTCGCCGTCGGCACGTAGTACGCGTCTTCCGCGCCGTCCGGAATGCCGGCGCCTTCGAGGAAGCTCACCTGCTCGTCGAGGATCGTCGCGTCGCCGGTCGCCTGCACGTAGTGGCAGCAGGCATAGGGCAGCCAGAGCAGGTCGTCGGAGAAGTGGGTTCGCACGCCGGCGCCGGTCGGCGCGTGCCACCAGTGCTGGACGTCGCCCGGCGCGAACTGGCGCGACGCCGCCAGCAAGATCTGCGCGCGCAGCAGCGCGGGCGCCGGGCCGGCGAGGGCGAGCGAGTCCTGGAGCTGGTCGCGAAAGCCGTAGGCGCCGCCCGCTTGGTAGAAGCCCGCGCGTGCGTAGAGCCGGCAGGCGATCGTCTGGTAAAGCAGCCAGCGGTTGACCATCGCGTCGAAGAGCGGATCGGGCGTGCGCACGACGGCCGTGCCGAGCAGCTCGTCCCAGCGCGTGCGCACCCGGTGCAGTCGACGCAGCGCCGGGACGGCTGCGGCACTCGCAGCGAGAGCGCGCGCGCCGTCGGCCGTGGGCGCGTAGCCGAGCAGGAAGGTGCGGTCGATCGTTTCGCCGGCGCGCAGCACGATGCGCGTGGACAGCGCTGCGCACGGATCGAGCGCGCAGCCGGCGGCATTGCCGAAATGGTCCGGGACGATCGCCCGGCCGCGCGCGTCGAACATTTCACGCCGGTCGCAGGTCCAGTCGGTGAGGTCCTCGCGATCGCCGGCGAGCGCGAAGAAGGCGGTGCCGCCGCCGAAGCCCGCGGAGCGGTCGCGCTGGGTGCAGAAGAGGACAGTGGCGCGGCCGCCGTCGTCGGCGCTCTGCGTGCCCGCGGGCGCGGTGTCGCCGCCTAACGCGGCGTCGACGCCGGCCATCGCCGTGAAGGTGCTGGCGCGGTCGCTGCGCTGCGCGCCGAGGATCCACTCGGCGATGCCGACGAGGCGCAGCTGCATCGTGCGATGGCCGCGGTTGACGAGCCGGATGCGCACCTGCTTGACGGCGCTCTCGTCGTCGACGCACCAGGTGGCGTTGACCTCGAGCGCGCCGTGGTGGTGGCTGATCGCGCTGTAGCCCTGGCCATGCGCGACACGGTACTGCGCGTCGGCGTCGCCGGCCGCCGACGGCGTCACGCTCCATGCCTGCTGCGTGCGCAGGTCTTGCAGCAGGAACCACTCGCCGCAGCCGTCTCCGAGGGCATCGTTCGACCACGGCGTGAGCTGGTTGAGGCGACTGTTCTGGCCCCAGGTGTAGCCACCGCCGGCCTCGCTGATCTGCGCGCCGAAGCCGGGGTTGGCAAGGACGTTGACCCACGGCCGCGCCGGCCTGAGGAGCGCGCCGACGTCGAAGCGGAACTCCCCGCCGGTCGCGGCGAAGTCGCCGCTCGGATGGCGCGGCACGATCTCGGCGCCCATCTCGCCGGCGAGCGTCGCGCACGAGATCGCCTGGCGCTCCTCGAAGGCGCGCTCGTGCAGGTCGGCGAGCTCCTGCACGTGGTGCGCGAGCGGTCGGCCGTCGGCACTGAAGCGCGCGCGCGCCAGCGCACGCAGGGTCGAGACCTCGTCGCCATGCAGATCGCTCGACTGGAGCAGGAAAAAGCCCGTGTCGGCGCAGCCCGGCTGCGCGGCGATGGCCGAGACGTGTGCCTCCTTCAGCGCGGTGATCGCGCGATGGACCTCCATCAGGTACGACGCCGGCTCGAAGTTGATGACGACCAGATCGCAGGCGACGCCGCCCCACGACCAGAGGCGCAGCGCCTGCGCCAGCGAGCGCAGCAGGCCGAGGCCTTGCGCGACGCCGGCCGACACGAGCACGATCGGCCGGTCGCCCGAGATGCCGAAGCGCCAGAGCAGGCGCCGGTCGCAGACGTCGCTGCCTTCCGAGAGCTTCAGGTGCGTCCGGCTGAGCGACAGCGCGAGGGTCGTCGAGAGCGTCTGGATCGCCGCGAAGTTCTCGGCGTCGATGCGCATCTCGCGCATCCGGATGCCGGTGAGCGTTGCCGACATCAGCGACGCGCGCTCGATGTTGCCGAGCTGGCGGTACTTGTCGATCACCGCGCGCAGCGTCGTCGCGTTGTCTGCGACCGCGGTGCAGAAAGTGAGGCGCACCTTGCCGTTGGCCGGGATCTGCACGCGCACCGAGAACGCCGACACCGGGTCGAGGCCGGTGTCGAGCGTCGCCGCCAAGCTGTTGTCGTTCGGCGCAGGCAGCTCGTCGAAGGAGGCGAACGGATGGCTCGGCTCGCGGTTGCGGCCGAGCCAGTGCCGGCGGTCGACCTGGACCCGTACCGAAACGCCTGCCGGTTCGATTTCGGCCAGGAAATTGGCCGCGAGCACGCTCTTGTCGCCGGCCAGGCGTGGCTTCCTCACGAAGACCAGCGCCTGGTGCTGCGCCTGCCATTCGGCGCTGATGAAGAGGTTCGAGAACGCCGGGTGCGACTCGTCGGCGCGCTGGTCGGCGAGAGTCACCTCGAACGACGACATCAGCTCGAGGTCGAGCGTGCGGTCGCCGCAGTTGTGGAGCACGACGCGGCGGAACTCGATGTCGTCTTCCGGGCTCACCCAGACC